>JBARNF010001299.1:0-10964 GCA_049802835.1 Bradyrhizobium sp. | reverse complement strand
CGCCATGATGCTTTTCTATTGATCGACGAGGCGCATGCGACCGGCGTCCATGGTGAGCAGGGGCGCGGTCTTGCTGCAGCTTACGAGGGACGCGAGACCATCGTGACCGTCCATACCTGCGGCAAGGCGCTCGGCGCGGCCGGCGCGCTGGTCACGGCGAGCCGCGTGCTGCGCGACACGCTGATCAACCGCTGCCGCTCCTTCATCTTCGCGACGGCGCCGTCACCGCTGATGGCGGTGGCCGTCACGGAGGCGCTCGCGATTTTGCAGGACGAGCCCGAGCGGCAGCAGAAGCTGGCGCAGCTCGTGGTCTTCGCCCATCGCGAGATCGTCGAGCGCTTCGCTGAAACATGGTCGTCGTCGCAGATCATTCCCTACATCGTCGGCGACAACGCGCATGCGATGCAGCTCGCCGCGGCGCTGCAAGCGCGCGGCTTCGACGTCCGTGGCATCCGCCCGCCGACCGTGCCGGCCGGCACCGCGCGCCTCAGGCTGTCGCTCACCTTGAACGTCGATGAGGCGGCCATCGTGGCGCTGCTCGATGCGCTCGTCGACGAAATCGGAGCCGCACGGTCATGGCGCAGCGCATCGTAGTCACCGGCACCGATACCGGGATCGGCAAGACCGTGCTCGCCGCCGGGCTGACGGCGCTGCTCGGCGCCTGTTACTGGAAACCGGTGCAGGCCGGCCTTGCGGAGGAGACGGACTCTCGCCGCGTCCAGCGGCTCGCCGAACTCCCCGATGACCGCGTGATCCCCGAAGCCTACCGGCTGGCCGAACCGGCCTCGCCACATCTCGCGGCGCGCCTCGACGGCATCCGCATCGATCCGCTGGGCCTGGAGCCTCCGGAGACCGCTGGCAAGCCACTGGTGATCGAGGGCGCCGGCGGCGTCATGGTGCCGCTCGATTCCGACATGCTTTATCTCGACGTCTTCACGCGATGGCGCTTCCCGGTCGTGCTCTGCGCGCGCACCAGTCTCGGCACCATCAATCACTCGCTGCTGTCGCTGGCAGCTCTGCGCAGCCGCGGCGTTGACGTGCTCGGCATCGCCTTCATCGGCGACGCCAATCCCGACAGCGAGGACACGATCTGCCGCCTCGGCGGGGTGAGGCGCCTCGGTCGGCTGCCCTGGCTGTCACCGCTGACCGCGCGATCGCTGCAGCAGGCCTTCGCGGCTCAATTCCGGCGGACGGATTTCGACCGATGATTCACAAGATGGCCTCGCCGATCTGGCACCCCTTCACCCAGCACGCGCTGCAGCCGGAGATGACGCCCATCGCGCGTGGCGAGGGCGCTTATGTCCACACCCGAGATGGCCGGCGGATCATCGATGCGATCGCGTCCTGGTGGGTGGTGACGCATGGCCATTGCCATCCCTCCATCGTGCGCGCCATCCAGGAGCAGGCCGAGCAGCTGGATCAGGTCATCTTCGCCGGCCATACCCATGAGCCGGCCGAGCAGGTCGCCGCTGCATTGCTCGACCTGGCACCGCCCGGGCTTGCGCATGTGTTCTTCTCCGACAGCGGATCGACCAGCGTCGAGGTCGCGCTGAAGATGGCGCTCGGCTATTTCAGAAACATCGGTGAGCCGCGCACGCGGATCGTCGTGATGCAGCATTCCTACCATGGCGACACGATCGGAGCGATGTCGGTCGGCGCGCGTGGCGTGTTCAATGCGGCTTATGAGCCGCTGCTGTTCGACGTGGCCGTCGTTCCGTTTCCGGCGCCGGGGCGGGAGCAGGCATCGCTCGATGCGCTCGCGGCAGTCTGCGCCAGGGACCGGCCCGCGGCCTTCATCGTCGAGCCGCTGGTGCTCGGCGCCGGCGGCATGCTGATGTATCCGGCTTCCGTGCTGGCGGAGATGCGCCGCATCTGTACGGCGTATGGCGTGCTGTTCATCGCCGACGAAGTCATGACGGGCTGGGGACGGACCGGAACACTGTTCGCCTGCGAGCAGGCGGACATCACTCCCGACATCGCCTGCTATGCGAAGGGCCTCACCGGGGGCGCGATGCCGCTGGCCGTGACGCTGTGCCGTGCCGAGATCTTCGATGCGCATTATTCGCACGACCGCACGCGGACGTTCTTCCACTCGAGCTCGTATACCGCCAATCCGATCGCCTGCGCGGCAGCGAGAGCCAATCTCGAACTGTGGCGGCAGCCGGAGACGCGGGCGCGGATCGCCTCGGTCGCGGCGTCCCAGGAGCGCTGTCTTGCCCGCTTTCGCTACGATGAGCGATTTTCCGATCTGCGGCGCTGCGGCACCATTACGGCGCTCGACCTCCACGCCGACGAGCCCGGGTACCTCGCCGAGGTCGGGCCCAAACTGCAAGCCTTCTTCCGCGGCAGCGACGTGCTGCTGCGCCCGCTCGGCGATACGATCTATGTGATGCCGCCTTACTGCGTCACCTCCGGCGATCTCGAGACGATCTATGCCACGATCGATGAGGCCGTCGATCACGTGGTCTGAGCGACCGTTCGCTGCTGCACGCGAATTGCGCTGTTCGATCGCGCGCATTAGCATCGCCGCATTGCGAGCGTCGATGCAGGAGGAAGCAGTCATGAACGCGCCGGTCGGTGGAGACCGCTCCAAGGAGCCCAAGGATGCAACGGACGCCGTTGTCGCGGCGCAGCGATCCGTGCGCGAGACTTTGCCCTTTGCCGATACGGCCGATTTCGACGACGCGGCGCGCGGCTTTCTCGGCTCCATCGATCAGGCCATGGTCACGACGGCGCAGGGGCGCACCGTCTGGAGCCTCGCGCCTTACGCCTTCCTCGGCGCCGAGGACGCGCCGCCGACCGTCAATCCGAGCCTGTGGCGACAGGCGAAGCTCAACATGCATCATGGTCTGTTCGAGGTGGTCCCCGGTGTCTATCAGGTCCGCGGGCTCGACATCGCCAACATGACCTTGATCGAGGGCGATACGGGCGTCATCGTGGTGGATACGCTGACCTCGATCGAGGGCGCGCGGGCTGCGCTCGACCTCTATTATCAGCATCGCGGCGCAAGGCCCGTCACGGCCGTCATGTTCACGCACACCCATACCGATCATTGGGGCGGCGCGCGCGGGGTCGTCGACGAGGACGCCGTCGCCAGCGGCCGCGTGCCGCTCATCGCGCCGAACCTGTTCATCGAGCACGCGGTCTCCGAGAACATCATCGCCGGTCCTGCGATGTTGCGCCGGGCGCAATATCAGTTCGGGCCGCTGCTCGCGAAGGGCGCCAAGGGGCATGTCGATTGCGGTCTCGGCAAGACCATGGCGGCGGGGGCCGTGGCCTTGCTGCGGCCGACCGACCTGATCATGGCAACCGGCGACATCAGGACGATCGACGGGCTGAGCTTCGAATTCCAGATGGCGCCCAACAGCGAGGCGCCTGCGGAGATGCATTTCTTCGTGCCCCGCTACCGGCTCCTGAACCTCGCCGAGAACTGCACGCACAACTTCCACAATCTGCTGCCGTTTCGGGGCGCCGACGTGCGCGACGCGCTGGCCTGGTCGAAATATCTCGGTGAGGCGCTGCAGCTATGGGGCGGCAAGGCCGAGGTCATGTGCGGCCAGCACCATTGGCCGGTGTGGAGCGCGAGCCGGATCGACCAGATGATCCGCGAGCAGCGCGACATCTACAAGTTCGCGCATGACCAGACCGTGCGGCTGATGAACCATGGCCTGACGGCGAGCGAGATCGCCGAGCAGATCACGTTGCCCAGGAGTCTCGACGGCGCGTGGCACGCGCGCGGTTACTACGGCCATATCCGGCACAATGTGAAGGCGATCTATCAGAAATATCTCGGCTGGTACGACGCCAATCCGGTCAATCTCGATCCCTTGCCGCCGGTCGAGGCTGGCCGGAAATATGTTGAATACATGGGCGGCGCCGAGGCGTTGCTGGCGCGGGCGCGCGAGGATTTTGCGAGCGGAGAATTTCGCTTCGTCGCGCAGGCTGTCGGCCATCTCGTGTTCGCCGAGCCGGACAATCTCGATGCGCGCGCGCTGCTCGCCGATACGCTGGAGCAACTCGGCTTTGCCGCCGAAAGCGCCACCTGGCGCAACGCCTATCTGTTCGGCGCGCAGGAGCTGCGCCACGGCATGCCCGAGATCCCGGCGCGCTCTGCCATGCCGCGCGAAACGCTGGCAGCGCTGCGCACGGAGCAATTGTGGGACGTGCTTGGTGTCCGCTTGAATGGCCCCAAGGCGGAGGGCAGGCACATCGTGCTGAACTGGACCTTCACCGACACCGGCGAGCGCTTCGTGCTCACTTTGCAGAACTGTGCGCTGACCTATGCGGTGGGCGTACAGGCGTCCACCGCGGATGCCGGGTTCACGCTGGCGCGTGCCACGCTCGACGAGCTCATCGCCAAGCTGACGACCTTTCCGGAAGCGGTCGCGGCCGCAAAGATCACCTTCGTCGGCAACCCGATGCGGCTCGCCGAGCTGATGTCCCTGATGGACGAGTTTCCGCGCATGTTCGAAATCGTCGAACCGAAGCGCGCCACCGTCACATGAGGTGAGGCGAAGGTCGGCCAGTCTGCTCACCGACCTGCGCTGCCGTCATGGCGTTACTCTGCGCTGCTGACCAGCCTGATGCGCGGCTCAGCCCGCTCGATCAGGCTGCGATAGGCAGCGAGATAGTCGAGCGCCATGCGGCGCGCCGTGAAGCGCCGTTCGAATTGCTCGCGCACCCGGGCCCGGCTGAGATCGGGCAGGCGGTCGATGGCGGCGACCGCGCTGAGCTCGTCCTCGACGACGAAGCCGGTGAGGCCGTGGTCGATCACTTCCGGGACCGAGCCGCGATTATAGGCGATCACGGGCGTGCCACAGGCCATCGCCTCGATCATGACGAGACCGAACGGTTCGGGCCAGTCGATCGGCAGCAGCAGGCCGAGTGCGCCGGACAGGAAATCCGGCTTCTCATGGTCGCCGATCTCGCCGATATATTCGACCAGCGGATTGCCATTGATCAGCGGATAGATCAGCTGGTCGTAGTAGTCCTGGTCGGCGCGATCGACCTTGGCCGCGATCTTCAGCGGAATGCCACAACGCATCGCGATCTTGATCGCGCGGTCGACACCCTTTTCGGGCGCGATGCGTCCGAGCACGGCGAGATAGCTCGGCGTCACCGGCCTGGGCGTCAGGAGCTTCTCTGGCAGGCCATGCAGCACGGTGCGGACCCAGTTGGCATTCGGCACCGGGCGTCGCTGCGCATCCGAGATCGAGACGACGGGAACATGCTTGAAGACGGAGAACACCGGCTGGTGTTCGGGAAGATCAAGCCTGCCATGCAACGTGGTCAGGAACGGCGTCGGCTGCCGATGGAACAGGGAGAACGGATAATAGTCGAGATGGAAATGCAGGATGTCGAACTCTTCATCATCGCATTTCTGCCGCACCCTCTCGAGCATGACCATGTGGAGGGCGTTGGGATCCCGGACCGAGCCATCGAGCCGCAGGGCTTTTGGCCATGTTGGGCTCAGTTTCGCCGAGGTCTGCGAATCGCCGCTGGCGAACAGGGTGACGTCGTGTCCAAGGGCGACAAGCTCTTCGGTCAACCAATGGACCACCCGTTCCGTGCCGCCGTAGAGCTTCGGAGGCACGGCCTCCGTCAATGGAGCAACCTGCGCAATGCGCATCTCACTGTCTCCTGTTCGTGATCATGAATGAAGCCCCCAGCGGATGGCATCGGCACTGCCTTAGCGGGAACGTTGCTGCACCTGCGGAGTTCCCCTCCACGATCACACTTTCTTCGACGTAACGTGTCTTCGCGCGTCTCATTGATGCCATCTGCCGCTTTCAACCGTTTCGGCGCAACAACTGCGGCGCGTCGTAGGTGATGAGGCTGGAACCGGTGAAACTCTTCGTCGTTCATTTCGCCGATTCAGGTGTCGCTCTCAGTCGCCCAGCCCACGGATGGAATATGGACCAGCTATCAGGTTATGCGCACCGACCCTTCCCATTCGTGCTGCGCTATCTGCGCGAACGGCCGATTTCACATGTCGTCATCCTGTCGGCCGTCGTCGGCGCCGTTGCCTGCTCCGTGGGCACGCAATACGGCGTCAAGTTTCTGGTCGATAGCCTCTCGGCCGGTCCTCGTGCCGGAGACGGCGTCTGGCTGGCCTTCGCGTTGCTGATGGCCCTGATCGCAGCCGACAACATCCTGTGGCGTGTCGCCAGCTGGACCGCGAGCTTCACCTTCGTAAGGGTTACGGGTGATCTGCGCCGCGACATCTTCCGTCATCTCACCGGCCATTCACCCAGCTACTTCGGCGACCGTCTGCCGGGCATGCTGTCCAGCCGTATCACTGCGACGTCGAACGCGGTGTTTACGGTCGAGAACATGTTCGTGTGGAACGTGCTGCCGCCGTGTCTGGCGACGGTGACGGCCATCTGCCTGATCGGAACCGTGAGCGGACCGATGGCGGTCGGCCTGTTGCTGATTGCGTCGGCGATGGTGTTTGCGATGTTCCGCCTGGCGGCGGCCGGCAAGCCGCTGCATGATGATTTTGCCAACAAGGCCGCCACGGTCGACGGCGAAATGGTCGACGTGATCTCGAACATGCCTCTGGTCCGGGCATTTTGCGGCCTGCGCCACGAACACGATCGCTTCGATGCGACCGTGAACAGGGAGCTCGAGGCGCGCGCGCGGAGCCTGCGCTATCTCGAGAAGCTGCGCATTCTGCACGCGACGGTGACGATCGTGCTGACCGTCGCATTGATGGCGTGGGCGATCTCGCTGTGGCAACGGGGCGGTGCGACCACCGGCGACGTGGTGCTGGTCTGCACGCTCGGCCTGTGCATTCTCAGCGCGACCCGCGATCTTGCCGTGGCGTTGGTGGATGTGACCCAGCACGTCGCGCGCATGAGCGAGGCGATCGCAACCCTGCTCCAGCCACATGAGCTGCGCGATGATCCGGAGGCCGAGCCGTTGATCAAGAGTGGTGCCGCGATCGCCTTCGACAACATCACCTTCCACTATCCGGGAGGCCACAAGCTGTTCGAGAACTTCACGCTGCGTCTGCAGCCGGGCCAGCGCGTCGGCCTGGTCGGCCAGTCCGGCGGCGGCAAATCCAGTCTGTTCACGCTGCTGCAACGGTTCTACGATCCGCAAGCGGGCGATATCAGGATCGATGGGCAGAATATCGCCAGGGTGACCCAGCAGAGCCTGCGCGAGGCGATCTCGGTGGTGCCGCAGGACATCTCGCTGTTCCATCGTTCCATTCTCGAGAACATCCGTTACGGCCGCCCGAGTGCCACCGATGATGAGGTCCTGCGGGCAGCGATTGCGGCGCGCTGCGACTTCGTCGAGACCCTGCCGGAGGGATTGCAGACCATGGTCGGCGACCGCGGGGTGAAACTGTCCGGCGGGCAGCGGCAGCGCATCGCGATTGCCCGCGCCTTCCTCAAGGATGCGCCGATCCTGCTGCTGGACGAGGCGACCGCCGCGCTCGACAGCGAGTCGGAAGAGGCGATCCGGGAAGCCTTGAGCCGGCTGATGCGCGGGCGTACCGTGATTGCGATCGCGCATCGACTGGCGACCTTGCGCAATTTCGATCGTGTCGTCGTCCTGCGATCGGGCAAGATCATCGAGGACGGCGCGCCGGACCGGCTGATGCAGGGCGAGGGGCCCTATCGCGAGCTCGTGACCCAGGAAATGAGCCGGCTCGCCAAGTTCGCGGCCTGACGGGATCAGGCGCGATATCGTGATCGCGCGCCGGCGCGAGCCAAAGGGTGCTCGTGGCGCCCGGCGCATCATCCAACAAGGCACGAGGGCAACATGTCGGCCGAAGTCGCAACCACGCTCTCACCGCTGGTGCACCCGGACGCGCCGGTGGAGCAGCCGTTCTATATTCCCATGACAGGGCCTACAGCCCGGCCGCGGCGTTCGCTCAAGCACGACGACACCTTCATCGTGCTCGACGGCCACGGCGACATCGGCGCGTCGGCGGGTGGCCCAGACGGCCTGTTCCACGCCGATACGCGCTATCTGGCGCGGCTCGAGCTGACGCTCGACGACGTTCAGCCGTTGCTGCTCGGCTCGAGCTTGCGCGACGACAATTCGGGCCTGACCGTCGATCTCACCAATCCCGACATCTACCGTCAGGGCAGGCATGTGCTGGCAAAGGACATCCTGCACATCGTGCGGACGATCTTCCTCTGGCGCGGCACCGCCTATCAGCGAATCGGCGTCCAGAACCACGGCGACCGGCGCGCCAGCTTCGATCTCAAGCTCGCCTTCAACAATGATTTTGCTGATCTGTTCGAGGCGCGCGGCGCGGTCCGGCCCCGCCGCGGGACCGGCTCCGGCCGGTTGATGGGACCATGCGACGTCGTGCTGGACTATCGCGGGCTGGACGAACTGGTGCGGACGACTGCGCTGAATTTCGATCCGTGCCCGATGCGGCTGGCGCTCAATTCGGCGAGCTATCATTTCGATCTCGAGCCGCAGGAGTCGATCTCGTTGTTCGTCACGGTCACGTGCAATGCGGGGGCCGGCGGGCAGCCGGGCCGCTTCTTCCGCAGCATGCTCGCGCACCGTCGCGAGATGCGACGCTGCACGGGCGGCGCCGCGAGCATCGAGACCTCCAACGACATTCTCAACGAGGTGCTGTGCCAGGCGGCCGCAGACCTCAACATCCTGATGACGGATACGCCGCAAGGACGCTATCCCTATGCCGGCATTCCCTGGTACTCGACGACGTTCGGCCGTGACGGCCTGATCACGGCGCTGCAGATGCTGTGGGTCGATCCGCGGATCGCCCGCGGCGTGCTGCGCAGGCTGGCGGTCTATCAGGCAAGCAAGACCGATCCGCTCGCGGATGCGGAGCCCGGCAAGATCCTGCACGAGATGCGCGGCGGCGAGATGGCGGCGCTGCGCGAGGTGCCGTTCGCCTGCTACTACGGCAGCGTCGATTCGACTCCGCTGTTCGTGCTGCTGGCCGGCCTCTACCTCGACCGGACCGGCGATATCGAGACATTGCAGGAGCTGTGGCCGGCGATCGAGCGGGCCCTGCACTGGATCGACGGACCGGGCGATCCCGATCACGACGGCTTCGTCGAGTATCAGCGCGCCTCGGAGCATGGCCTCGCCAACCAGGGCTGGAAGGATTCCTACGACGCGGTGTTTCATGCCGATGGGCGGCTCGCCGAAGGCAACATCGCGCTTGCCGAGGTCCAGGGCTACGTCTTCGCCGGCAAGCGGTTGGCGGCGCGCTGTGCACGCCGGCTCGGCCGCGTCGATCTGGCGGAGCGGCTGGAGTTGGAGGCGGCTCGTCTCGCCGAACGGTTCGAGACCGCGTTCTGGTGCGAGGAGCTCAACACATATGCCTTGGCGCTGGACGGCGACAAGAATCCCTGCCGCGTGCGCACCTCCAATGCGGGGCAGCTGCTGTTCAGCGGCATGGTGCGCGAGGACCGGGCCCGCAAGGTGGCCGCGGATCTGCTGCGGCCGGACTTCTTCTCGGGCTGGGGCATCCGCACGGTCGCCCATGGCGAGGTGCGCTATAATCCGATGTCCTATCATGACGGCTCGATCTGGCCGCATGACAATGCGCTGATCGCGCTCGGCCTGTCGCGCTACGGCCTCAAGCATGCGGTGGAGCAGGTGTTCACAGGCCTGTTCGAGGCCGCCGCCTACATGGACCTGCGCCGGCTGCCGGAGCTGTTCTGCGGCTTCCGGCGTGAGAAGCACCGTGGACCGACGCTCTATCCGGTGGCGTGCGCGCCGCAGGCTTGGGCCAGTGCGACGCCTTTCACGCTGCTCGAAGCAGCGCTCGGGCTCGAATTCGACGCCGACCGCGGCGAGATCCGCCTGCGCAATCCGCGGCTGCCCGCCTTCCTCGATTGGGTGGTGCTGCGCGATCTCAGGCTCGGCAGCTCGGCGATCGATCTGCGCATCCATCGGCACGGCGAGGATGTCTCGATCGAGGTGCTGCGCCGGCGCGGTCAGATCCAGGTCTCCATGGTGCTGGCGCAATGATGATGCCGAAGCTCGCCCCCCATATCAGCGCTCGCGCTCGTCTCTTGCTCCTCGCACTGTTCGTGCTCGGGGGCGCGACATGGCATGCGAACGAGGGGCGGGCGCAGCAGAGTCCGCCGGAGCCTGCTGCAAAGGAGACGCCGTCGCCTGCCGCGCCCGCGAAGGAGCCGGCGCCGCCTTCGGTCACGATTCTCGGAGCGCACGATGCGCATGGCGTGCTCGGTCGGGACGTCCGCAGTTCCACCGGCGAGGACATGGGACACATCGTCGACGTGATCGTCGACCTCTCCGGAACCGTCCGGGCGGCCGTGATCGATTTCGGCGGCTTCCTCGGTGTCGGCAGCCGCAAGATCGTGGTCGACTGGACCGCGCTCGACTTCAAGCATCTCGCCGACAAGAGCGACCAGGTCACGCTGGACCTCACCAAGGAGCAGGTGAAGACCGCACCCGAGTACAAGGAGGACAAGCCCGTGGTGGTGCTGGGCGCCGCCGGGAAGTTGTCACCTTGGATTTTCGATCACTGAATTGATGCATGACGCCTCGGGCGGCGGTTGTTTGCGCGGCCCGGAGAGGCGTCCCCGTGAGTCCCGCGACCGAGATGAATTGGGACGTTGAACCATGCCGATTGCGCGGCCGTCCACATCGCCAGACCAGGACCCGGAGCCGCGTGGCCAGGATCATGCACGCCCGGACGGCCAGCGGGAGCATGGTCCTGCGGGCAAGCCCGCGCCGTCGCGGCAGAGCCTGCGCGGGCTCGACTGGTTCATCTTCTTCCTGGCCGACGTGCAGACCGGATTCGGTCCCTTCATCGCAGTCTATCTGACGACCCAGAAATGGACGCAGGCGCAGATCGGGCTGGTACTTTCGATCGGCGGCATCGTCGGACTGATCGGGCAGATGCCGGGCGGGGCGATCATCGACGCTGCGAGGTCCGAGCGTCGCGTCGCCGGTTTCGCCGTCGCCGCGATCGGCAGCAGTGCGCTCGCCTACGC
>JBARNF010001298.1:0-10280 GCA_049802835.1 Bradyrhizobium sp. | reverse complement strand
TGCCGGGGCTCGCCTTGGCCGGCACCTCGGCCTCCTGGTCCGCCGCGGCGAGGAGCCGGCGGCTGATCTCGATCCGCGCCGCCTCGGCCTCGACCTTGCCGATCAGCCCGCTCGCCACATCACGCTCGATCTCGGCCAGCTGGTCCTTGTAGACGGCGACTTCCCGCCCGTCGGACGGGGCCCGCGCGCCGAGCCCGAGCGGCAGCAGGACGGCGAAGATCGCCGCGGCCGTCATCACGGCGAACACGAACCAAAGCGTCATCGGGCAGAGTTCCAGTCAGCGCCCACCGGCAGGTGCGCCTCGCGCCGCTTTTAACCAGCGCCGTTCCCGGCGGCAATTCACAATTGCCGCCCTGGTAGCCCAGCCGTCCGAGACAAAAAACTCAGGACAATTACGTAATTAGGGGACCTCGAACTCGGCGCTCTTGGCGAGATAGCTGCCGTGCCCGTTCAGGGCCACCAGGAAGTAGGTTCCCGGCCTGACGTGGTCGGTCAGCCTGATCCGCAGCGAGCCGACCGGAACCGGCGAGGCGATGGTGGTGACGGGATCGGCGAGGGGCGTCCCGCTCGTCTTGTCGACGAGCACGACCCTGGCCTTGATCATAAGGTTGCGATAGGTCGCGCGCACGACGCGATTCTCGACCTCGACGAAGTTGATTATCGAAATCATGGTCTTGATGAAAAAGTCTGGATTGGATGGACGGGAACTTATGCGTGGCCCCGGGGTGGGGTCAACTTAAAATTGCACAGAGAAAAACAACCCGATTATAGCAAAAGGATCAGCCGGCGCGTGAGGATTTTCGCTCGCCATTGAGGGCATTTTCGGCCGCACGGCTCATCAATTGGGCGTAGTCGTTGCCGAACAGGACGTGACAGAAGCGGATCGCCGCCGAGACCTGCGACTGCCGATAGGCGCGCGCCCGCGCGTCGCCCGATCGCAGCGACTGGACCAGCGCTTCGGTCGCCTTCTCGACATACTGCTGCAGATCGGAATAGGTCCGCAGCGTCACCTCGTTGATCGCGAGCTCGCTCGCATAGTTGCGGCACACCGCGACGAACTCGATCAGCGCCGCCACCTCCTCGACCTCGCTGCCGTCGACGCCGGCGCCGGCCGGAATATCCTTGTCGGCACGCTGGCGCAGGATGCGGCGGGCGCGGCCGGGCACACTGTCGATCTCCGACTGCAGCGCATTGGAGATGTCGGCGCGGATCGCGGTGAGCTGCTTGCCCCAATTCGATTCCGAGCGCAGATCGAGCTCGGTCCGCAGGCCACGGACGCCGTCATGGAGCGTCTTCAGCGTATCGCCGAGATTGGCGAAATGCCCGCGCCGGATGTCGGCACGCAACACCGAGGCGAGCCCCGCGAGATCATTCAAGGCAATGGTCACGGCAACGCCGAACGGCGTCGCGGCCACCCTGATCTCGTCGTCGGATGCGGCGATCTTGGTCGCAAGGCGGATGATCTGCCAGGGTGCGGCAAGCCGCTGCATCACCAGCGACAGCGCGAACGGCAGCATCAGCGGCGTCTGCAGCGACGGCACGTTGATCGCCTCGGTGACCGAGGCGATCTGGGAATCCCCGAGCACGCGGATGATGCCCGGCAGCCGGCCGTTGAGGCCGTCGAGCGCTTCGCGATTCTGCAGCACCAGCGCGATCGGCAGGAGATCCTCGATCACGCTGGGCGCACCGATGCGGGCGAGCAAGCGCTGGCGGTCGCCGGTCGCGTTGGGACCGACGAGCTTCATCAGCGCCTCGGCGGTGGCGAGCTGCAGCTTGCGGGCGGCGATCTCCACCTCGCGCGAGCCGTCATTGGAGGCCGACATCGCGGCGTCGAACTCGGCATATTTCTCAGGCGCGCCTTCGCGTCCGAGCCACTGCCAGACGGCGAGCAGCGAGGCGCGGCGAATCTGGCCGGGGCGCAGCGGGCCAGTGGAATCGGTGAGGAACGGCTCGAGCGGCCGGAACAGCCGGCGAGGCCCGTCGCCGCTCTGGCGCCGGTCATCACGCGACGCGGGACGTGCGGTTTCGACCGGCGGCGGCGGGCGCGATGCCTCCACCGGCGGAGCGGCGGGCGGTGCCGGACGTGCCACCTTGCGCAATTGTTCGAGCACCAGCGTGGCCACCGCGACGTCCTGGCCGCGCTCGATCGCGCGTTCGAACTCGCGCATCAGGAGCGACTGCGCGTTCGGCGGCAGCTGCCCGAGATATTCCCTTAACCGCTCGTGAGCTGTCTGACCCATGCGCCGGCGTGCATATTTCCACGGCGAGAGCGCCAATTGCGCATCCCCGGCCCCGACCATAGCGTCCGCGTTATTAAGAACACCTTTAGGATCGCAAACTTCGACGTCCCTTCAGACGCCCGCCTTCAGACGCCCGGCAACCTCAATTCGGCCCGCAGGCCGCCGGTCGGCGCGTCGCTCAGGGTCAGGCGGCCGCCATAGAGCGCGGCGAGATCATTGACGATCGACAATCCCAGCCCCGATCCAGGCTTGGATTCATCGAGGCGCTGGCCGCGGCGCGACACCTGGGCACGTTCGGCTGCGGAAAGGCCCCGGCCGTCGTCGTCGACGATGATCCGCAACATGGCAGTGGCCCCCGGCTGCGCCGGCGGCTCGACCGTCACCTCGATCGAGACCCGCGAAGCCGCCCATTTGCAGGCGTTGTCGACCAGGTTGCCGGCCATTTCCTCCAGGTCCTGGCGCTCGCCGCGAAACTTGGCGGCGGGATCGGCCGTCGCCTCCACGGTGATACTGCGCTCGCGATAGATCTTCTCCATGGTGCGGCGCAGCGCCTCGAGCGCTGGGGCCACATCGGTGACGGTCGACACGATGGTGACCCGCGCGGCGATCCGCGCCCGCTCCAGGTGATGGGCGATCTGGTCGCGCATCACGTCGGCCTGCTCCATGACCTTGGCCGCAAACGGATCGGCGGCATGCGTCGCCGCCTCGTTGACGATGACCGACAGCGGCGTCTTGATCGCGTGCGCCAGATTGCCGACGTGGGTCCGCGCCCGCTCGACAATTTCGCGATTGGCATCGATCAGCGCGTTGGTCTCGCGCGCCAGCGGCGCGATCTCGACCGGAAACGCGCCCTCCAGCCGCTCTGCCCGGCCCGAACGGATGTCAGCGATCGCCTCGGAGATCCGCTTCAGCGGCGCCAGGCCGTACCGGACCTGGAATACGGTGGTCAGCAACAGCACGATGCCGAGCGCGGTGAAGGTGCCGCCCAGGTAGTAATCGAAGCTGCGGGTCTCGTCGAAGATCTCGGAGGCGTCGCCGGCGACGCTGACCAGGAACTTGCCGTCGGAGCCGAGATCGACCGGGCGCTCCACCATGCGCAGGTCCTGGTTTTCGGGGCCCTCGACATAGCCGATCCGGATACCGGCGGCGGTGAGCTCAATGCCCTGCTCCTCCAGCTTGGGCAGCTTCTTGTCCCACAGCGAGCGCGAGGCCCGCACCTCCGGCTTCTCGGTGTCGGTGCGGGTGATCTGCCAGTACCAGCCGGACAGCGGCAGCTCGAACAACGGCTCGCCGAGCGACTGGAACTGGCGTTCCGGCGGGTCGTCAGGAGTGGCGACCTCGGCGATCAGCGTCCGCAGGTACAGGTTGAGCCGGCGGTCGAAGGCGCGCTCGGTCGCGTTGCGATAGACCGAGGACAACACGATGCCGGTGATCGCGAGGATGACCACGAGCCACGCGGTCGCGGACAGGAACAACCGGGTGGCAAGTGAACTCTGGCGCATGACCGATCATTAGCGAAACGACCGGCGCCCGGCCACCGGGAATGGCGCGCGCAGCAGTCGGATCAGGCGCCCGCGGCCGGCGGCGGGGTCAGCAGGTAGCCCAGGCCGCGCACCGTCTGGATCACGTCGCAATCGAGCTTCTTCCTGATGCGGCCGACGAACACCTCGATCGTATTGGAGTCGCGGTCGAAGTCCTGATCGTAGAGATGCTCGACCAGCTCGCTACGCGAGACCACGCGACCCGAATGATGCATCAGATAGGACAGCAGGCGGTATTCATGTGAGGTCATCTTGATCGGGTTGCCCGACACGCTGACCTTGCCGGTCCGGGTGTCCAGGGTCACCGGCCCGCAGGTCAGCTCGCTCTGGGCGTGGCCGGCGGAGCGGCGCAACAGCGCACGAATGCGCGCCAGAACTTCCTCCAGGTGGAACGGCTTGGCGACATAGTCGTCGGCACCGGCGTCGAAGCCCTGGACCTTGTCGCTCCAGCGGTCGCGCGCCGTCAGGATCAGGACCGGCATCGCCCGGCCATTGCGCCGCCAAGCCTCCAAAACCGAAATGCCGTCCATCTTGGGCAGGCCAATGTCGAGCACCACGGCGTCGTAGGGCTCGCTGTCGCCCAGGAAATGCCCCTCTTCACCGTCGAACGCACGATCCACGACGTAGCCGGCATCGCTCAGCGCCGTGGTGAGCTGGCGGTTGAGATCCGGGTCGTCCTCGACAACGAGCAGACGCACGCTTGCCTCCAAAGCTGAACTGCACGAATTCCGCCCTCAAGATGAACCGGAAGGCCGTGAACCGTGCATGAACGGAACCCGACCGACCACGTTACTTTTTGGTCATCTCGATCGAGCTCGCCGGCAAGGGCCGACAGAATTGAGGCAGATATAAGCTCTTGGAGGTGGGGATGAGAAGCCCTGCCGAACGACTTGCCCGCCAGGATGAGGCCGCGATGCACAAGGCGACCGGATTGCGAGGGCCCTTGGGATTCCCTTGGCGATCCCCTTGGCGATTCCTCAAGGTGACGGCCTGACGGTGGGCACCGCGCTGTGCCTCAGGTGTGGAAGAACACGAACCACACCAGCCCCAGGATCAGCAGGGCCAGCCCCGTCGAGATGGCCAGGATGGCCAGCACCGAGGGCCCCGGTTCGCCTTGCCGCGCTTCGGTGGGGGTTTCGACGGTCTGCGGCTGTCGTCTGGTTGCCATGGCGCCCTCCGCTCACTGCTATTTCACGTTCAATTCGGTATCGCGCTCTCACGTACTCCCGTTGGCAACGTCGGCGGTCTGATGATGTTCCGGCCGCTGCGCCCCGCTGCGACCAGTTAACGCCGATCAGCAAATCTGCCCACCGGCCCTGTTGAATCCGGGGGCGCGGGTGTTATCCTCACCGGCGCCTCAGCATTGCGTCCCGCAGCAGCCCGGTCCCGAGTAAGCTGTCAGTTCGGAGTAATTGGAGTAGGTCATGGCCCCGCGCGCCAATTGGAAGGGTTTTCTGCGGCTGTCGCTCGTGACCTGTCCGGTCGCGCTTTATCCGGCGACGTCGGAATCCGAGAAGGTCTCGTTCAACCAGATCAACCGCAAGACCGGCCACCGCATCAAGTACAGCAGGGTCGACGCCGAGACCGGCGAGGAAGTGGCCAGTGACGACATCGTCAAGGGCTACAAGGTCGACACCGACACCTACATCGAGGTGACCAAGGACGAGCTCGACGACATCGCGCTGGAATCGACGCATACGATCGAGATCGACGAGTTCGTGCCCCGCACCGACATCGACAGCCGCTATCTGATCCGTCCCTATTATCTGGTGCCCGACGGCAAGGTCGGCCATGACGCGTTCGCGGTGATCCGCGAGACCATCCGCAGCATGGACAAGGTCGCGATCGGCCGCGTCGTGCTGACCAACCGCGAGCACATCATCGCGCTCGAGCCACTCGGCAAGGGGCTGATGGGGACGTTGCTGCGCTACCCCTACGAGGTCCGCAACGAGCAGGAATATTTCGACGACATCCAGGACGTGAAGATCACGAAGGACATGCTGGATCTCGCCAAGCACATCGTCGAAAAGAAATCGGCCGAGTTCGAGCCTGGGAATTTCGAGGATCATTACGAAGCCGCGCTGATCGAGCTGATCAACAAGAAGCGCAACGGCGTGACGATCACCGCCAAGCCGGCGCCGAAGTCGAGCGGCAACGTGATCAACCTGATGGACGCCTTGAAGCGCAGCCTGGCCACCGAGGCGCAGGCGCCGGCTGCGGCCCCCCCCAAGGCGAAGGCCAAGAAGCCGAAGAAGCGCATGGAAGGACAGCGCGAGATGCTGCTTCCGATCAGCGGCAAGAAGGCCAAGGACGAGCCGAAGAAGGTCGAAGAGCCGAAAAAAACCGAGAAGCCGGCGCGGACGGGTCCACGCTCACGCAAGGCCGGCTGACGAGCCGATACCGTCCGACACCGGACGCAGGTCGGACATTTCGAATCTTCTCGGCGTTCCGCCCGGCCAGACCGTATCGACGCCTCTCCACATGCAAAGCCTGTTCGTGGTGCGCGTTCTCTGACCGGCATTGACAGTGGCTGGTTTGCATCTACCGATGCGGCGAACCGATACGCATGTCGTCATCGAGACTCAGCGGCTGATTCGCAACGGCGCACCACTGGGAGCCGTCAGCTGAGTTGATCACATTGTTGGCCTCCGATCGGGCGCGGACTTGTGATCGCCGCCACATGGTCTCGACACTTGCGCACCGAGCCGGTCGCGCCTAGCTGTGCCGCGCGGGTAATCACCGGCATGGTTCTCGATGGAGCGTCGTGCCTGGTAGGTGGTGGCGGGGAACGACGGTGGCGGCGTCGTCCCCAGCAGTGCGCCACGGCGTATCAGGGGGATTGTCATGTTTCAGCGCGCTGAGGACCAACGCCGGACGCCGCACGGGTAGACCATGGCGCGACTTCAACTGTCAGAGCTCTCTGCGTTCGCCGCCGTCGCGGATTCGCTGAGTTTCACCAAGGCTGCTGCTCATATCGGGTGCTCCCTGCCCACCATGAGCCAGACGATCAAAAACCTGGAAGAACGATTGGACGTCAGATTGTTCAATCGCACGACGCGCAGCGTGGCGCTGACGGAGGCAGGCGAGCGGCTGCTGGCGGAGATCCATCCGATTCTGGAGCGCGTCGATCAGGCCATCGAGAGCATCAACGTGTTTCGCGACAAGCCGATGGGTACGTTGCGGTTGACCGTCTGTCGCGTTTTCGCCGTGAGAGGCCTCGGTCCCCTGATCAGGCCGTTCCTGGCGGAATACCCCGCAATCAGTCTCGAACTGGCCATCGACGACACCAACAGCGACATTGTTCGCAACCGCTTCGATGCGGGCATTCGCGCCGCCCACAGGGTCGAGGGCGACATGAAGGTCATTCGCGTATTCGACGATTGCAGCTTCGTTGCGGTTGCTTCACCCAACTATCTCGCTGTGCATCCGGCGCCCTCCGTTCCCGAAGATCTTCAGGCCCACAATTGCCTCCGACACCGCGTTCCCGCTGATGATACGCTGCAGCCCTGGATTTTCGACAATGGCCGCCAGCGCGCCGAAACGGCCGTGGACGGATCTCTCATCGCCAACGATTACGATCTGCTCCTGAATGCCGCGCTCGATGGCGTTGGCGTTGCCTACCTCGTCGAGCCGATGATCCAGCCGCACCTTGCCGACGGACGGCTGGTACGGCTGCTGCCCGATTGGAGCTACACCACCCCCGGGCTCTTCCTGTATCATCCGAGCCGCCGGCAACCGCCCATGCCGCTTCAGGTCTTCATCGATTTCGTCAAGAGATGGCGCGGTGGCGGGATGACGAATGCAATCACGTCAGCGATGCGATACGGCGGAAACGAGCTGGTCGCAGCGACACTGCATCCTTCGTCGCTGCACGTCGAATCAAGTCGGCGCTGACATCTCATAACGCGCCGGTCGGGCCGACGCTGACGACGCGCGGGAAGCGCGGCGTCAAACATCGCCATGTCATCTTGGCGACCGCGATTGTTCGGGAATCCCACCTAGCCTATTCACAATTATCGACATTAACAAAGTGATACCGAACGCTCAAAAGGGCGGCGTGAGCGTGTCGAAACTTGTGCGAGCGGACGGCGCATTCACGACGCCGTGTGACGCGCAAGCAAACGAGAGCACATTCATCAAAACGAAATTGACTCATGCGCACATCTTCAATCGTGCCGAAAGTCGAGCCGACCGGCCCGAACCGGATTGCGATTACAGGTGTGGGAACGAATCTGGCGGTGCCAGAGGCGACACGCGGGGGACGTGTGAATCGCCGATCAACCGGAGAACTGAAATGAAGACGTTGAGGGGCCTGCTTCTCGGAGCGGGAGCAGTGATAGTTTCCGCTGCGGCGGCTCAGGCCGCGGATCTTCCGCTGAAGGCCAAGGCCGTCGAATATGTCAAGGTGTGCTCGCTGTATGGTTCGGGCTTCTATTACATTCCCGGCACCGACACCTGCATCAAGCTCGGCGGCTATGTGCGCGCCGAAACGGCGCTGTGGACCAACAGCAACTACGGCGGCGCCTATAGCGGCGTGGCCGGCGCGGACAATCGCCTGAGCAACCGCTACCAGACGCGCTCGCGCGAGGATCTCAACATCGATACGCGGACTGCGACCGAATATGGCGTGGTGCGTACCTATTTCGACGCTGTCTTCACCTGGACGTCCGGAAGCTACAGCGGCGTCGGCAACGGCGGCACCCAGTACTCGACCGGGGCGGCGAACTCGAACGGCCTGACCTCCGTCAACGCGCTAAGCAATGACGGCATCTCGGGCGGCTCGCTGGGCGTCTACTATGCCTTCATCCAGTTCGCGGGCTTCACCTTCGGCAAGGCGGTGTCGACCTTCGACGCGCCGTGGACGAACTACCCGGCGAACAACTTCGATGGCCTCGTCGGTGGCAGCGGCAGCGTGAACGGTGTCAACCAGATCACCTACACCGCTGATTTCGGCCAGGGCATCACGGCGGCGATCTCCGCCGAGGACCAGTCGCAATTCTTCACCACCAACATCTGGAACACCGCCGGCATCAGCGCCAGCGGCGTGCTGGGCGGCTCCTATGGCACCAACAGCATCGGTGGTCAGGTCGCCCCCGACATCATCGGCATGGTCCGCATCGACCAGGCCTGGGGCCTGTTCCAGGCCTCGTTCGCGGCGCATGACAATCACGCCGGCTATTATGGCGCGAGCGAAGTCACCGGCCATCCTGAAGACAAATGGGGCTGGGCCGCACAGCTGGCGGTGTCGATCAAGAACATTCCGACCGGCCCCGGCGACGTGATCAACCTGCAGGCCGTCTATACCGACGGCGCGAGCCGCTACAACTTCCAGAGCCTGGCCAACACATCCTACGCGATGTACGGCGGCGGCTCGGGGAACACCTATCAGAGCATCGGCTTTGCCGGCGTGGCGGATGCGGTGTTCGCACCGGGCACTGGCCTGTCGACGGTCAAGACCTGGGGCATGCGCGGCGGCGCCACCCACAACTGGAACGCCAATTGGAACACCGCGGTCTACGGTGCCTACGCCCAGGTGCGCTACGGCGCCACGGGATCGACGCAGATCTGCGCGGGCATCGCCGCCACCGGCATGCTGGCCGCCGGTTCGACCTGCAACCCCGACTTCAACATCGCCCAGGTCGGCCTCATCACACGATGGACGCCGGTCAAGGGCCTGACCTTCTCCACCGACGTGACCTATAGCCACCTCGACCAGAAATACTCGGGCACGGTGACGGCGCCGACGATCGCAAGCGTCGCCAAGCCGGCCGCCTTCTATCAGCTCAAGGATCAGGACACGGTGAGCATGCTGGTGCGTGCTCAGCGCAATTGGTGAAGCTGAACTGAACTGTTGAACCTCCGGCTGCTCCACAGATCTCCGGCGATGCCCCGCCGGAGGTTTGTGCTGCCGGCGCAGGTGGTCCGTCTCGCGTCGACAACAGAGCGCCGCAGGTCCGGCCTTCGCGGTAACGACGCCCGTTACTTGATCGAGGTATTGATCGACGTGAACTTGCTGCTCAGCGTCGAGCCGACGCCATTGACCGCCGCAAGGATCACGATGCTCAGCCCACCGGCAATGATCGCGTATTCGATCGAGGTCGCGCCGGCCTGATCCTTCAAAAAGCTCGCAATCAACTGCCGCATCGGCCACTCCGGTCGGGCTCAAATCGTCTGACGCGCAACGCGTGCGCGCGCAATGGCGGGGACGGAGGCCCCCGACGGAACCCTGGGTCATCGGCTTGAACAAACCGTTAACCTGCTCAGGTACCGACCGTGCCCCGAATCAGACCTAGGCTCCGACGTCGCAACTCCCGGCTCGCTCGCCCTCCGGCGTCGGAAAAACATGTAAATATCTGGATTTATTGAATTTACGTAACTGCCCAGGTGGCCTTGCCCGGTTAAGCGACGCTGAGTTTACCGATGAGTCGTGTCGGGCATAGGGACAATGTTTCGAGCATGTTCCATCCGCGTTTTCGAGCGGTGCCGATCAAGGTGCGGA
>JBARNF010001297.1:0-1528 GCA_049802835.1 Bradyrhizobium sp. | reverse complement strand
GTGCCCGGGCGATCGCGACGCGCTGCTGCTGGCCGCCGGAGAGATGCCGCGGCAGCGCGTTGGCGCGATGCGAAAGGCCGACGCGCTCCAGCAGCTCGGCGGCGCGGCGCTCGGCCTCGAAGCGGCCCAGGCCGTGGACCCAGCGCAGGGGACCGGCGACGTTCTCCTTCGCGGTCAGATGCGCGAACAGGTTGAACTGCTGGAACACCATGCCGACGCCGACATTGGCGCGCTCATTGGCGATCGCGCGCGGCGTCAGCCTGCGCCCCTTGTCGTCGAAGCCGAGACGACGACCGCCGACGCGGATCTCGCCGGAATCCCAGTTCTCCAGGTGATTGATGCAGCGGAGCAGCGTGCTCTTGCCGGAGCCGGAGGGACCGAGCAGCGCGATCACCTCGCCGATGCGCACGGTGAGATCGAGCCCGTCGAGCACGGTGTTGCCGTCATAGGCCTTGCGCAGTTCCCTGACCTCGACCGCGATATTGTTGCGGGCGATGGTGGCGGCGCGCCGGGCGCGATCTTCGACCGTGAGCGCGAGCGGCGGCGTGTCCTTCAGCTCGGCCGGCTCTGCTGGTGCGGCCTCGGCTGGTGCCTTCGCGGCCAGCGCTAGGTTGGTGGCCAGATCGACGCGGCGCCAAGGGAGATAATCCGCGAGCTTGCGCTTGCTGCTGCTGCGGTCAAGGTCGAGTAGCCATTCCAGCGCGAGCTGGACGACGCTGATCGCGCCTGTGAGCACCAGATAGAGCAGGCCGGACGCGAAGAAGATCGAGAAGAAGTCGAAGGTGGAGGACGCCAGCTGCGTCGAGCGCAGCGTCAGTTCCTGCACGGCGATGACGGAGGCGAGCGAGGAGTTCTTCAGCGCGCCGACGGCCTCGTTGCCGAAGGCGGGGATCATGGTGCGGATGGCCTGCGGCGCGATGATCCGGCGCATCAGCACTGATGGCGTCATGCCGAGCGCCTGGCCGGCAAGCAACTGGCCGCGCTCGACGCCCAGCACGCCTGCACGCAGCATCTCGGCGATGAACGGCGCCTCGTTGCAAGCGAGCGCGAGGCCGGCTGCCAGCACAGCCGGCAGCTTGATGCCGATATGCGGCAGCGCATCGTAGGCGAACACCATCTGCAGGATCAGGGGCGTGCCGCGGAAGATCACGGTGTAGCCGCGCGCGATCGCGGCCAGCAGCCAGAACCGGCTGAGCTGCATGCCTGCGAGGATGAGGCCGAGGAGCAGTCCGCCGATCAGGCCGAGCGCTGTGACCTGCAGGGTCAGCTCGATGCCCTGCAGCAGATACGGCATGCTGAGATAGTGCAGGAACAGGGACATCGGTGATCGGCCTGCTAGCTACGTAGGGTGGGCAAAGGCGCAGAGCGCCGTGCCCACCGCGGCGTTCCGGAAGAGGGATGGTGGGCACGCTGCGCTGTGCTCAGCCTACGAGATTGAACTCATGGCGCGCGGCGAAGGCAGTGCTCACCTCTCCCCGCAAGCGGGGAGAGGTCGGAGTGCATCGAAGATGCAATCCGGGTGAGGGGG
>JBARNF010001296.1:0-1777 GCA_049802835.1 Bradyrhizobium sp. | reverse complement strand
CGCGCTTTCACGAATAACGAAGGAACTGACCTTTCCAGACTCGGTAAAGGTCTTCGGCGGTCGTGCCGAAACCGTGGCCGTCGATCGGGATGCGGGCCATTTCCCAGTCGCTATCCATGGCCTGAGTTTTGCGCAACCCCACGCTCCTGAAAGCTTGATTGCAAAGTATAAGCCCGTGGTCGCGGGTGCCGTGAACATCGGCATCATGCACACGAGCCTTGCAGGTGCCCCCGGTCACGATCCTTATGCACCATGCAGTCATGCTGACCTGCACACCACCGGCTTCCAGTATTGGGCCTTGGGTCATGTGCATAAACGATCAATCGTGGAAGGCGCCTGCGCGATCGTAATGCCGGGCATCCCACAAGGGCGCGACATCAATGAATCCGGTGCAAAATCAGTAACGCTCGTGACTATTCTGGACGATCATTCGATCCACATCGAGGAGCGTGTCACCAGTATCGCACAATTCGAACGGGTCTCAGTCGACGCTGCTGGCCTCGACGATTGGGGCGACCTTGTCGCTGCTGTGACGCGCGCGCTGGAGCAGGCGCGTGACGCCGTCGCCTCCGAACATCTTGTCGCTCGGCTGCGCGTGACCGGCGCCACTCCATTGTTCTGGCGCATTCGGCGCGACCTCGATCTCCTTAAGACTGAGGCGGATGATCGTGGATCCCTCATTGGTGCCTGCTGGATCGAAAAGCTCGAGGTGGCAACCCATTCCCCTACTGAGACAACCAAGCCCGCGGCCGATCCGCTCGTGGAACTGCGACGTCTCATCGACGAAGAAGTGCTTCAGTCCGAGAGCTTTCGGACAGAGCTCGTCGCAGTCGCCGACGAACTGAGATCGCAGCTCCCGCAGGAATGCCGCGACAGCCTCGGCGCCGACGAGGCAGCCTTCAAGGCCGGTCTTACGCTTCTGGCGCAAGAGGGTACTGAAGATGTTCTTGCGAGGCTCCATGCATCCGAACAGGGCGCATAGCTAATGCGCCTGAAACGCCTCGATCTCACGCGCTTCGGAAACTTCACCGGTCAGAGCATCGACTTCGGTGAAAAGCTACAAGGCCTGCCCGACCTGCACATCGTCTATGGTCCGAACGAGGCGGGAAAATCGACTGCTCTTGCGGCTTTTCTCGATCTGTTGTTCGGGATGGGAACGCAGAATCCATTCGGCTTCCTTCATCCCTATCCAACCATGAGGGTGGGGGGCGTCCTTGAGTTCGCCGCTGAAGCCCGGGAGATCGTCCGTATCAAGCGGCCGCAGAACAGCCTGCTTGATTCCGACGATCGACCGATTGCCGAAAGCGTCATCCGTAACGAACTAGGCGGCATCGATCGCGAATCATATCGCACCATGTTTTCGCTTGATGACGAGACCCTGGAGAAGGGGGGCGAGAGTATTCTCGCCAGCAAGGGTGATCTTGGAGAGTTACTGTTTTCGGCCAGCGCGGGCCTTTCCGATCTCAGCCGCAAGCTGCTCGACCTGAGGGCGGAGGCCGACGGCTTCTACAAACATCGTTCGCGGAGCGGGGCTCTCGCCGATCTCAAAACGCGTCTTGCCGAATTGAAGGCCGAGCGCGAGCGGTTCGATACGCTGGCGTCCGATTACGTGCGGCTCATCGACATTCGCGACCGGGCTTCGTCACACTATGACGAAGCGATTGGTGAGCGAACGTGCATCCAAGCGCGGCTCGATGAAATTCAGCGTCATCTCGCTGCTCTGCCGCGTCTCGCCGCGCTCCGAGTGTTCCGCGAACGCCTCCAGCCGCTCGCCGAG
>JBARNF010001295.1:0-3887 GCA_049802835.1 Bradyrhizobium sp. | reverse complement strand
CGGCTTCCGGACTTGGCCAGCACGTCGTCGGCGATCGAGTTCGGCAGCGGCCGCGGCTTCTCGATGCGGGCGAGCAGCGGCAGCACGATCAGGAAGTAGGCGAAGTACAGCACCGTCAGGATGCGGCCCGCGATGACGTAGATGCCCTCCGGCGGCTGAGCGCCGAGATAGCCGAGCAGCACGCAGACCACGACGAAGATCCAGAAGAACTGCTTGCCGAGCGGGCGGTACTTGTTCGAACGGGTCTTGGCCGCGTCGAGCCAGGGCAGGAACACCAGCACGATGATGGCCGAGAACATCGCGATCACGCCGGCGAGCTTGTTCGGCACCGAGCGCAGGATGGCGTAGAACGGCAGGTAGTACCATTCGGGCACGATGTGCGCCGGCGTCACGGCCGGATTGGCCGGGATGTAGTTGTCGGCGTCGCCGAGATAGTTCGGCATGTAGAAGATGAACCAGGAATAGAAGATCAGGAACAGCGTGACGCCGTAGAAGTCCTTGATCGTGGCATAGGGCGTGAACGGCACCATGTCCTTTTCGGTCTTGGGCTCGACACCGGCCGGATTGTTCTGGCCGACCACGTGCAGCGCCCAGACGTGCAGCACGACCACGCCGGCGATCAGGAACGGCAGCAGGTAGTGCAGCGAGAAGAAGCGGTTCAGCGTGGGATTACCGACGGAGTAACCGCCCCACAGCAGGGTCACGATGCTCTCGCCGAAATAGGGCACAGCCGAGAACAGGTTGGTGATGACGGTGGCGCCCCAGAAGCTCATCTGGCCCCAAGGCAGCACATAGCCCATGAAGCCTGTCGCCATCATCAGCAGGTAGATGATGACGCCGAGGATCCACAGCACCTCGCGCGGCGCCTTGTACGACCCGTAATACAGGCCGCGGAACATGTGGATGTAGACGGCGAGGAAGAACATCGACGCGCCGCAGGCATGCATGTTGCGCAGCAGCCAGCCATAGTTCACGTCGCGGACGATCAGCTCGACCGACTTGAAGGCGAGGTCGGCGTGCGGCGTGTAGTGCATCGCCAGGATGACGCCGGTGACGATCTGCACGCCCAGCATGATCGAGAGGATGGCGCCGAACGTCCACCAGTAGTTCAGGTTCCGCGGCGTCGGATAGGCTACGAAGGACGAGTGGACCAGGCCGATGATCGGAAGTCGTTGCTCGAGCCACTGCAAGGCGGGATGGCTCGGCTGGTAGTCAGAAGGTCCACTCATGATGCGTTCCTGAAGAAATTATCTTGCACGGTCGAGCGTGAGCTGCAGACGAAACGTCCGCTCAGCCGATCTGGATCTTGGTGTCGGAAACGAACTGATAGGGCGGGACGGGAAGGTTGAGAGGCGCCGGCCCCTGGCGGACGCGCCCCGAGGCATCATACTGCGAGCCATGGCAGGGGCAGAAGAAGCCGTCGTAGTTGCCTTCGTGAGCGATCGGGATGCAGCCGAGATGGGTGCAGATGCCGATCACGACCAGCCACTGCTCGTGGCCTTCCTTGGTCCGGGCCTGGTCGGTCTGCGGATCAGGCAGGCTCGACACCGGAACCGCGCGGACCTCTTCGACCTGCTTCTTGGTGCGGTGGGAGATGTAGATCGGCTTGCCACGCCAGAACACCTTGATGTCCTGTCCTTGGGCCACCGGGGCGAGGTCGACCTCGATCGGCGCGCCGGCCGCGATGGTCGAGGCATCCGGATTCATCTGGGAGATGAAAGGCCACAGGGTGACCACACCACCCACCGCCGCGGCTGCGCCCGTGGCGACGAAAAGAAAATCACGGCGTGTCGGATGATCCGCAGTAGACGCTGTCACGATTCCAACCCTTTCTTCGTTGCAGCCGGTGGAACCGCCCCGCTCGACGCTTGAGATCTCGGCGTTGGAGATCACGTGAGCGGGAGATGCCTGCCGGCGCCCGCGTCCCCCGCGGCGGCAGAAAACAGCTCGTGCCACCGCCCCTGGTGGGAACAAGCCGTCCAGAATCGTTCTATTGGCACCCTTGCGATACGAGCGCAAGCCCGCTATCGGCCCCGCAGCACGCCATGCACCAATTCCCGTGGCGGATGCGGTCCCGACACACCATTCCTAAGACCCGTTCGCATGCAAATCGCGCTCTATCAGCCGGACATTCCGCAGAACACCGGGACGATTCTGCGCCTCTGCGCCTGCCTCGGGCTGGAGGCCCACATCATCGAGCCGGCGGGCTTTCCGCTGTCGGATCGGCTGTTCCGCCGGGCCGGCATGGACTATCTGGACCACGTGATCTGGCGGCGGCACGATTCCTGGAGCGCCTTCGAAAGCTGGCGGGCCGAACGGGGTCATCGCCTGCTGCTTTTCACGACGAAGGCGGTCACCTCCTACCTGGACGTCAGCTACCGGCCGGACGACATCCTGCTGCTCGGGCGCGAGAGCGCCGGCGTTCCACCGGCGGTGGTTGAGGCCGCCGATGCGCGGCTGCGGATTCCGCTGCAGCCGGGCCTGCGCTCGCTGAACGTGGCGATCGCGGCCGCCATGGCGGCCGGCGAGGCGCTGCGCCAGACCGGGCATTTCGACCAATTGCAATCGGCACGAGGAGCCCCCGAGTGAGCTACGCGGTGAAGGAAATCTTCATGACCCTGCAGGGCGAAGGCGCCCAGGCAGGCCGCGCCGCCGTGTTCTGCCGCTTCGCCGGCTGCAACCTGTGGAGCGGCCGCGAGGCCGACCGCGCAACGGCCACCTGCCGGTTCTGCGACACCGATTTCGTCGGCACCGACGGCACGCTCGGCGGCCGCTACGAAAGCGCGGCGGCGCTTGCCGATGCCATCGCCGGGCAATGGACAGGCGGCGCCGCCGACCGCTATACGATCCTGACCGGCGGCGAGCCGCTGCTGCAGGTCGATGCCGACCTGATCGCGGCACTCCACGCGCGGGGCTTTGCGGTCGGGATCGAGACCAACGGCACGCTGCTGCCGCCCGACGGCATCGACTGGATCTGCGTCAGCCCCAAGGCCGGCGCGGAGCTGAATCTGCGGCACGGCCATGAGCTGAAGCTGGTCTATCCGCAGGCCGGCGCCGAACCGGAACGGTTCGAAGGCCTCGCATTCGAGCGCTTCTCGCTGCAGCCGATGGACGGGCCCGAGGCGGCCGCGAACACCGCCCGCGCGATTCACTACTGCCAGCATCATCCGCAATGGCGGCTCAGCCTGCAGACGCACAAGATGATCGGCATCAGATAGAGGACAAGACGTTCTGCGATGTGGGAACTGACCAAATCCTTCACCTTCGAGGCCGCGCACACGCTGCCGATCACCACGCTCGGCGAAGCGAGCCAGGAGATCCATGGCCATTCGTTCCGCGCCGAGGTGACCGTGCGTGGAACGCCCGACCCGACCACCGGCATGGTGGTCGATTTCGGCCTGCTGACGCAGCGCCTGGGCGAGATCCAGGCCATGCTCGATCATAAGTTTCTCAACAAGATCGAAGCGATCGGGCTGCCGACCTTGGAGAACCTGTCGCGCTTCATCTATGAGCGCGTCCGCCATATCGGCCACGTCACCAAGGTCAGCGTCCACCGCGACAGCTGCCGCGAGACCTGCACCTATTTTGGCCCGCAGGATTGATCGCTTATGGTAGGAGCCGGGTGTAGCGACATGAGCGGCCTCACCCTCCCCTGGAGGGATCGGGGTGGGGTGATGCCGGAGACGGCGTCGTCTTCACCCCACCCCGTCTTACATTTCGCCACGCTCATGTGAGCCGACCGTCCCCCTCCAGGGGAGGGTGAAAGAAACGAGTCCCGGGGGAATCTCCATGACCACTGCCGCCATCGAGGATCGCAAGGCCCGCGCCCGCGCCTGGTTCGAAAGCCTGCGCGACCAGATCTGCGCGGCGTTCGAGCGGCTCGAGGA
>JBARNF010001294.1:0-5970 GCA_049802835.1 Bradyrhizobium sp. | reverse complement strand
CGTCCGGCGTGGCCGACGAGGCGGCGTCGGACCGCGACGCCCCGGCGGCTGCGCCTGCCGATGCGGCGCGGCCTGCCGAGGCGGCTTCGCCTGAGCCGAGCCATGAGGATAAGTCCGCGGCCGTCGCATCGGACCCAGCGGAGAGCAAGCCGGCGGACCCCAAGGAGAGCGGTACGCGCGAGGCGATCTGCCTGATGATCGAGTCCGCGGCCAAGGCCAACGATCTGCCGCTGGAATTCTTTGCCCGCGTGATCTGGCAGGAGAGCCGCTTCCAGAGCGATGCCGTCGGGCCGGTGACCCGCAACGGCCAGCGGGCCCAGGGTATCGCGCAGTTCATGCCAGGCACCGCCAACGAACGTGAGCTGTTGGATCCGTTGGATCCGGTCCAGGCGCTGCCGAAATCGGCGCAGTTTCTGGCCGAGCTGCGCGATCAGTTCGGCAATCTCGGGCTGGCCGCTGCCGCCTACAATGCCGGCCCGCGCCGCCTGCAGGACTGGCTCACCGGCAAGGGGCAGATGCCTTGGGAGACGCGCAACTACGTCTCGGCGATCACCGGCGCGTCGATCGACGATTGGGCGGCGGCCGGGAAGGGCGGCAAGATGCCGCCGAGCCCGTCGCCGACCTCGTGTCATCAGCTGATGGCGCTGTTGAAGCGCGCGCCCAATCCGTTCGTCACGCAGCTCGAGCAGCATGTGGCGCTGGCGGCGGCGAGGCCCTGGGGCGTGCAGCTCGCCGCCGGCTTCGACCGCAACCGGGCGCTTTCGATGTATGCGCGCGCCATCAAGGGACTGGGATCGGTGATCGGCGATCGCGACCCCAGCCTGCTGTCCTCGATGATGCGCTCGCGCGGCAATCGCGCCTTCTACCAGGTCCGGATCGGCACCGACACGCGCCCCGAGGCCGACGAACTCTGCGGCCGCATCCGCCGTGCCGGCGGCGCCTGTTTCGTGCTGCGCAACCGGGCCTGACCAAGGGCGACTTGCGCGGGATGCAGACCCGCGCGCGCGTGGTGGCGGTTGACGCGGGACGCTTTCGCCAGCCTTATCGCGGTCCGTTCCGCTGGGCCACCTGCTTCCGTGACACTTCCTCCACTCGAGTCCCCGCAATGGCATGGCTCGCTCCGAGCCTTCGGCTGGGGGCTGCGCGCGACGTCAGCGACCATCCTGTCGCTGGTGCTGTTCGTCACCTTCATCGGCATCGGCGCGCTGGCGCACGACACCCATTTCAGCATGCTGTGGGCGATCCTGAGCACGGCCCTGGTGTGGGCCGGGCCGGCGCAGATCATATTGGTCTCGACGCTCGGCTCCGGCCAGACCCTGGTGCAGTCGGCCATCGCCGTCACCATGAGCGCGATCCGGCTGTTTCCGATGGTGGTGGCAGTGCTGCCGCTGATCCGGACACCGCAGACCAAACGACGTCACCTGGTGCTGGTGGCGCATTTCACGGCCGTGACCTTGTGGGTCGAATGCTATCGGTTCCTGCCGCATGTCCCGCGCGAGCGCCGCATCGCCTTCGTGCACGGGCTCGGCTCCGGCCTGATGGCGATCGCGCTGGTGGCGACCATCATCGGCTACCTGCTGGCGGCAAACCTGTCGCAGACCTTCGGCGCCGCCGTGCTGCTGCTGACGCCGCTGGCCTTCCTGTTCTCGACCCTGCGCAATGCCAGGGAGGTCGCCGATGTGCTGGCGCTCGGGCTTGGGCTCGTGCTCTATCCGGCAGCCGCGCAGCTCAACAGCGGCGTCGATATCCTGGTCAGTGGGGTCGCGGCCGGAACGATCGCGTTCGGCGTCCACAAATGGCGCGAGCGGCAGGGGCTGGCATGAGCGACTTCATCGGCGACTGGCACGCGCTGGTCGTGCTCCTCGTGGCCGGCGTCATCCCGAACCAGATCTGGCGGCTGCTCGGACTGTGGTTCGGCAGCGGGCTCGACGAGGGCTCGGATCTCCTCACCTGGGTCAAGGCGGTGGCGACCGCGATCCTGGCCGGTGTCATCGCCCAGATCCTGGTGCAGCCGCCGGGGGCGCTCGCGAGCGTACCCTGGGGTCTGCGGTATGGTGCCGTGGTGGCCGGCCTCGCCGCTTTCATGGCTGCGCGCCGTTCGATCTTCGCGGGCGTCGTCTGTGGCGAGGCCGTCATGCTGGCGGGCAAATGGTGGCTCGGCTGACTTGCGCGACCGCAATTGCGGCGGAGCCGGGTTGCGCTAGATTGACTGCCTAACAACGGATCTGCTGATGACCATTGATACCGATCTTCGTCCGGGTGAAGTCACCGTCGACGCGCCGCCGCCCCGCGATGCGACCCTGTACTTCATCGGCCGCATCCGTACACCCTGGACGTCGCGGCTGGAAACGCCGCGGCAGGGCAGCCATGAGGGGCCGGTGTGCCGGCTCGAGATCTTCGAGCCCTGGGTGCCGGCCCTGAAGGGCGTCGACTTCTACACCCATCTGGAGGTGATCTACTGGCTGCACCGCTCTCGCCGCGATCTCGTGCTGCAGAGCCCGAAACATCACGACGAGAAGACGCGCGGCACATTCTCCCTGCGCTCGCCGGTGCGGCCCAATCCGATCGGCACGTCGACGGTGAAGTTCGTCGCTCTCGAAGGCAACACGGTACTGGTGCGTGGTCTCGACTGTCTCGACGAGACGCCGCTGCTCGACCTCAAGCCCGATCGCTGCGTATTCTCGCCGCTGTCGCAGCAGCAGGTGCCGGCGATCGACGGGAAATAGCCGGCACTTCAGGAGACGGCGGCCGGCGAGGGGCAGCAGATCGGGATGAGAGCGTGAACAAGCGGCCGCAGAAGACCGTGACGGCGTTGGATGCGATCACGGCGGACCTCGTCGCCGTGCTGGTGGCGGTGACCGAGGGACACCCGAGGATCATGACGATCGGAAACGCCGGTGCGTTGCCGAGCGGTCCGTTTCAGTTCGCCCATCGTTCGCTGCAGACGGGCTTGCGTGCCTGGGTCGAGGCGCAGACCGGTCATCCGCTCGGCTATGTCGAGCAGCTCTATACGTTCGCTGATCTTGGCCGCACCGGTGATCCCGACGCGGCTCACCGCATCTCGATCAGCTATCTCGGTCTCACCCGTGAGGAGCTGATACGCAAGGGATCGGAAGCGCAGTGGTCGTCCTGGTACGACTACTTTCCCTGGGAGGATCATCGCGCCGGGACGCCGGCCATGATTGCAAAGATCATCACGCCCAAGCTGCGCGCCTGGGCCAGATCCGCAGACGAGCAGGCGCTGCAGAAGCAACGCTGGCAGCGTGCGGTGATCACGTTCGGACTGGATGGCCGCGACTGGAACGAGGAACTGGCGCTGCAACGCTATGAGCTACTGTACGAGGCTTCGCTGATCCCCGAGAGCGTGCGCGGCAAGGGAGGCAGCGATCAGGTCGTAGCCGGCCGCGCGATGATGGCCGATCACCGCCGCATTCTTGCCACCGGCATCGCCCGGCTGCGGGCCAAGATCAAATACCGGCCGGTCGTTTTCGAACTGATGCCGGCAGAGTTCACGCTGCTGCAGCTGCAACGCAGTGTCGAGGCGCTGGCAGGGCGGCTGGTCCACAAGCAGAATTTCCGCCGTCTCATCGAGCAGCAGGAACTCGTTGAGGAGACAGGGGCAATCGCCGCCGACACGATCGGGCGCCCGGCCAAGCTGTTCCGTTTCCGCCAGGGACTGCTGGCCGAACGCGCCGTGGTTGGAACCAAGCTTCCGCTCTCGCGGTCTTGATCCCGCGCTCTTGACTTCCCTTATGCTCAGGATAAGTATAAGTTATCTTATGCTCATGGAGAGTATAAATGGCCCAGCTTCCGTCCACTGCGTTCGATCCCTCCGCGTCGCTTCACGACCGCCTCAAGCGCGTGATCCCGCCACCCGAATGGGCAATGTTTGAAGAGGATGTCGAGGCCATCCTCGCGCTGAAGCGCCGGCGCAAGGCCGTGGTGCTGGCGCACAACTACCAGACGCCCGAGATCTTCCACGGCGTGGCCGACATCGTCGGCGACAGCCTGTTGCTGGCGCGCGAAGCGACCAAGGTCGACGCCGAGGTGATCGTGCTTGCCGGCGTCCACTTCATGGCGGAGACCGCCAAGCTGCTCAATCCAGAGAAGACGGTGCTGATCCCGGACCTCGCGGCGGGCTGCTCGCTCGCGGAGTCGATCACGGCAGACGACGTGCGGCTGATGCGCGAACGCCATCCCGGTGTGCCGGTGGTCGCCTATGTCAACACATCGGTCGCCGTGAAGGCCGAGTCGGACATCTGCTGCACCTCCGGCAACGCGCGCGCCATCGTCGAATCGCTCGGTACCGATCACGTGATCATGCTGCCGGACGAGTATCTCGCGCGCAACGTCGCCGCCCAGACCAAAGTGAGGATCACGGCCTGGAAGGGCCATTGCGAGGTGCACGAGCGCTTCAGCGCCGAGGACGTCCGCACGCTGCGCGACAATCATCCCGGCGTCACCGTGCTCGCGCATCCAGAATGCCCGCCTGAGGTGGTGGTGGAAGCCGACTTCGCCGGCTCCACGGCGGCGATGGCCGACTTCGTCGGCCAAAAGCGGCCGCCGCGCGTCGTGCTGCTGACGGAATGCTCGATGAGCGACAATGTCGCGGTGCTCTATCCCGATATCGAGTTCATCCGTCCCTGCAATCTGTGCCCGCACATGAAGCGGATCACGCTGAAGAACATCCGCCACGCGCTCGAGACCAACACGCACGAGGTCACGATTGATCCCGCGCTGGCCGATCGCGCCAGGCGTTCGGTAGAAAGGATGTTGACGCGATGAGCACCGATCTCTCGGAACTGATGGGGCGTCCCGTGATCATCGGCGGCGGCGCCGCCGGGCTGATGACGGCGCTTCGGCTCGCGCCCGAGCCCGTCGTGCTGTTGTCGAAGTCGCCGCTCGGCGCCGAGGCGTCGAGCATGTGGGCGCAGGGCGGGCTGGCCGCAGCAGTGGGCGACGACGACGATCCCGCTCTGCATCTGCAGGATACGATAGCTGCGGGCGCCGGGCTGTGCGACGAGGCCGCCGCGCGCCGCATCATCGAGGCCGCGCCGTCCGCGGTCGAGCGCCTCGCGCAGCTCGGTGTTGGGTTCGACCGCAGGGCGGACGGGGGCTGGCGCCTGGGCCTCGAGGCCGCGCATGGCCGAAACCGGATCGTTCACGCCACCGGCGACGGCACGGGACGCGAGATCATGCGCGCGCTGATCGCGGCGGTCAGGCGTTGTCCTTCCGTCGTGCTGCTCGAAGGCGTCGAGGCGCGCCGGCTGATCGTCACTGATCATGCGATCCAGGGCGTGGTCGCGGCGCGCGGCGACGAACATCTGACCCTCGCCACGACACGCGTCGTGATCGCAACCGGCGGCATCGGTGGACTGTTTCTCGACAGCACCAATCCGGCCGGCTGCTTCGGCCAGGGCCTGGCGCTTGCGGCACGCGCGGGTGCCGTGCTGTCCGATCTCGAATTCGTGCAGTTTCACCCCACCGCGTTCGACGGGCCGTCGCGGCCGCTGCCGCTTCTCACCGAGGCGATCCGCGGTGACGGCGCGATCCTGATCGACGAGACCGGCGCGCGCTTCATGGCGGACGAGCCGGGAGCTGAACTGGCGCCGCGCGACGTCGTGGCGCGCGCGGTATGGCGCCATCGTGCCGAGGGCCATCGCGTGTTCCTCGATGCGCGCAAGAAGCCGGGCAAGGAGTTCGCCACGCGCTATCCCGTGATCAGCGCATTCTGCCGCATGGCCGGCATCGATCCCGCTGTTGATCCGATCCCGGTGCGGCCGGCGGTGCACTACCATATGGGCGGCATCGCAGTTGATGCGATGGGACGCAGCACGGTCGAAGGCCTCTGGGCGTGCGGCGAAGCCAGCCGCACCGGCCTGCACGGCGCCAACCGGCTCGCCAGCAACTCGCTGATGGAGGCGATCGTCTGCGCGCAATGGGTGGCCGAGAGCGTGGCCGGTACGCCAC
>JBARNF010001293.1:0-14744 GCA_049802835.1 Bradyrhizobium sp. | reverse complement strand
TGCTCGGCGGTCCGGTCGATGTCATCCTTGGCGCGGACCGAGCCGAATGGCCGCTCCAGCATGCGGCGGATGCGCACCGGATCCGGCCCGATGTGGAAATCGATCGCACGCTGGTGCAGCTCGCGCTCGGCGCGCGTCGAGCGGTTGCGCTGGCGCAGATAGTCGATCCAGGTCGGACAATGATAGCGCTCGGTCCATAATTCGGGATCGGCAATGTCGCGGGCGATCGACCAGCCATAGGCGCCGTTGCGCTGGCGGCTGAGCTGCACCTCCTGCATCAGGTCATGGAAGGCGCGGGCGCGGTCCTCAGTGACACGGTACTCGATTTCGACCACCAGCGGACCCGAGCGCGGCGTCAGCTCGAGTTGTACCTCCGGATCGGCCAAGGTCTCGCCGTCTTCGTTGCGGGCGCCGACCGGCGGCATGCGCAGCCACAGGCCGAGCAGCGGCGAGGCCATCATCAACGCGCCCGAAACGAGCAGGGCGACCTCGACGCCGGCGGCATCGGTCAAACGTCCCCAGCCCCAGCTGCCGATGGCAATGCCGCCCGAGATCGACGCCTGGAAGGCGGCGAGCGCACGGCCACCCACCCAGCGCGGCGCCGACAGCTGCACACCAATGTTGAACAGCGCCACCGCCAACATCCACACCGCCCCGGCGATGACCAGCGCCGCCGCCGTCAGCACCGGTTCGGTGCTGAGCGCAACGGCCGCAGTGGCCGCCCCCAGAGTGAGCGCGCAAGTGCGGATCGCCGCTTCGCCGGACAGCCGCTTCCTGATCTCGCCGATGTTGAGCGCGCCGACCACGGCGCCCATCCCGAACGCACCGAGCATGATGCCGTAGGTCTGCGCGCCACCATGCAACAGGTCCCGTGCGACGAGCGGCATCAGCGCCGAGATCGAGCCGCCGATGATGCCGGTGACGAGGGTGCGGATCAGCACGATCCGGATCGACGGCGAATGGACGATGTAGCGGACGCCGGAGACGATGGCGCGGTTGAGCGGCTCGCGCGGCAGCCGGCTCGGCTCGACCACGCGCTGCCACAGGAACAGCGCCGCCAGCAGCGGCAGATACAGCAGCGCATTGGCGGCGAATGCTGCGACCGCGCCGGCGGCCGCGACCACGACGCCGCCGATCGCCGGGCCGAAGCTGCGGGCGATGTTGTAGCTGATGCCGTTCAAGGCGACTGCGGCCGGCAGCGTCTCCGACGGCACCTGCTCGCTGACCGAGGATTGCCAGGCGGGGCCCAGCAACGCCATGCCGCTGCCGATCACGAAGCACAGCGCCAACAGGCGCTCCGGGGTGACGAGCCCGAGCCACGCCAGCATCGTCAGGGTCGTGGCCCCGCCCAGGGCAACGGCGAGCGCGACCAGCGCGACGATGCGCCGGTCGTACATGTCGGCGATGGCGCCGGCCGGCATCGAGATGAACATCACCGGCAGCATCAGCGCGGTCTGCACCAGCGCCACCTTGTCGGCCGACGACGTCATCTGCGTCATCGCCCAGGCCGCACCGACGGCCTGGATCAGGAGTCCGAAATTGGACAGCAGGCTCGCCAGCCAGATGCGGCGGAACACCGGGTGTCGCAGCGGCGCGGCAATGCCCTCGGCCGCGAACAGCTCACGTTTTTGCGGCGCATTCATGCAGGTCCGTCCACGTCGCCAGATCGCATCGAGCCATGCCGCCTTGAACTATCGCTTGATTCCGCCCGGACCTATGTGATGCCTGCGAATGTCTGCCACTGTCCAGTGCTCGATCTCGGGATCTGGACTGCGGCCAACGAACACAAAATGAACGAGACCAAGGGGAGACCGCCGATGAAGCTGACGCGCCGCAACATTCTGCAGGGCATGGGAACCCTGCCCTTGCTCACCAGCGGTCTGACCTTACCTGCATCAGCGCAAACGACGGCAGCGACCACATCGGCGGGCGAAGCTCCGCCGATCCTGTTCGTGCACGGCAATGGCGACCACGCGGCGCTCTGGATGACCGCGCTGTGGCGGATGGAATCCAACGGCATGCCGCGGTCGCGCCTCGCCGCACTGAATTTCACCGATCCGCTCGCCCGCAACGACGACGCCGTGGCGCAGCCGAACCGCTCGTCGACCGACGACCAGCGCCGCGAGCTCGCTGAGGCGATCAAGGCGCTGAAGCAACGGACCGGCGCCGCGCGCGTCGCGCTGGTCGGCAGCTCGCGTGGCGGCTATGCGATTCGCAATGTGATCAAGAACGGCGGCGGCACGGACGTGAGCCACGCGGTGCTGTGTGGTACCCCCAATCACGGCGTGTTCGACTGGGACGAAAGTCCGGGCAGCGAGTTCAACGGTCGCGGCCCGTTCCTGCGCGGGCTCAATGCCGGCGACAGCGAGGTCACCGAAGGGACCGCCTTCCTCACGCTACGCAGCGACGGCCTCGACAAATATGCGCAGGCCGATGGCCGCCTGATCGGCAAGCCCGGTGTGCCAAGCGGGATTACCGCAGAGGGCCCGGCCCTGAAGGGCGCGACCAACCTGGTGCTCGGCGCGCTCGACCATCGCGAGGTCGCCTTCCACCCGCGCGCATTCCGCGAGATCTACAAATTCATCGCCCGCCGCGAGCCGACGCAGATCGCGATTCAGCCGGAACAGCAGGTGCGCATCAGCGGCCTGGTGACGGGAACGCCGGGCGGCGCACCGACCAATCGCCCCGTCGCTGGCGCAAGCGTAGAGGTTTATCGCGTCTCGAGCGAGACTGGCGCACGCAATGGCGAGCCGGTCTATCGCGGCCAGACCGGCGCCGACGGCCGCTGGGGTCCCGCGGAGGTCGATCCGACATCCTATCTCGAAATCGTGTTGACCTCGCCGGGTGCGCCGATCACGCACTTTTACCGCTCGCCGTTCCCGCGTTCGTCCGACGTCGTGCATCTGCGCGCCGCCCGGCCGCTCGGCCAGGCCGATACCGGCGCCGGTGCGATCATCATCATGATCAGGCCGCGCGGCTATTTCGGCCTGCCCCGCGACATCGTGCTGCTCGACGGCAAGGAACCCACCGACGTCCAGAAGGGAGTACCGACCGACGCAGCAACGACATTGCGGCTGCCGACGGGCGAGATGGGGCGCAGCGTCATCGGTCTGTTCAATGAGGAACGCATCGCCGCCCGTCTTTGGCCAGCATCGGAAAGCAGGATTGCGATGATCGAGCTGACTAATTAGTTACCGGAGTACGATGACATATGACAGCCAGGGAGAGCGCGAGATCGCGCTCTCTTCCTCACGTTGCGGGCAAGGTCACTCAATTGCCTCCGGCGCGACACGACCGTCCCGACCGGCTGGTCTACGACGGCCGGCCTCGTGCTCCAGCAGCGCGCCTGCGAGACACCGCGCTGACGATGGCGATCGACCGTTTCCGCCCGTGACAGCATCGTGAGGTCGTGAATGAGCACCGCCGAACTCCACTATCTGCATCTGCCTCACGCCGGATCGCCCCTGATCCCTCCGATGCCGCCACGCGCCCCCGACAGCATGGGCGCCTTCCGCCGCGTGCTGATGATGGGCGACAACGCGATCGCGACCTGGAGCCAGCGCGCCTATGAGGACGAGATCATTCGCGGCCGCTTCTTCGGCAGCTCCAGCTACATCCTCAACACGCCTGAGACCATCAAGCATGTGCTGGTCGACAATTGGGAGAACTACGCCCGCACCGTCGGTGCCATCCGCGTGCTGCGTCCGGTGCTCGGCGACGGCCTGCTGATCGCCGAAGGCAAGACGTGGAAGCACCAGCGCCGCACCTTGGCGCCGGCCTTCACGCCCCGCGCGGTGTCCGGCATGATCCCGCACATGGTTGCGGTGACCGACGAGACCGTGGTCCAGCTCAAGCAGCAGTGCGGGCAGCCGCTCGATCTGCGCGAGATCATGCAGCGCATGACGCTCGACATCGCCGGCCGCACCATGTTCTCGTTCGAGATGGGCCGCCACGGCGCCACGTTGCGCGATTTCGTCTACGAGTATGGCGCGCGGCTGGCCAGCCCGCATCTGCTCGACATCGTGCTGCCTCTGTCCTGGCCGACGCCGCGCGATTTCGCGCGCCGCCGGTTCCGCAGGCGCTGGACCGATTTCATCGCCATGCTGATGGCCGAGCGCCGCGCGGCCGGCAAACTGGAGGACGCGCCGCCGCGCGACCTGTTCGACCTGATGGGCGCGGCGCGGGATCCCGAAACCGGCGCGGCGTTCACCGATGCGCAACTCGCCGACGAGGTCGCGACCATGATCCTCGCCGGCCATGAGACCACAGCGACGGCGCTGTTCTGGGCGCTCTATCTGCTTGCGCTCGATCCGGCCAATCAGGAGCAGCTCGCGCGGGAGGTTCGTGCCGCGACGGACCTGAGCGATCCCGACGGGCTGCCATTCACGCGCGCCGTCATCGACGAGACGCTGAGGCTCTATCCGCCGGCCTTCCTGATTGCGCGCGCCGCGACCGGGCCGGACCGCATCGCAGAGTTCCAGGTGAAGCGCGGCGACGTCGTGCTGATCGCGCCCTGGCTGTTGCACCGGCACGAGAGGCTGTGGCAAAGGCCCAACGCCTTCATGCCCGATCGCTTCATGCCGGGCGCGCCGGCGCCGGAGCGCTTCGCCTACCTGCCGTTCGGCGCCGGCGCCCGGGTCTGCATCGGCGCCCATTTCGCCCTGGTCGAGGCCATGCTGGCACTGGCCCGGCTGGTCGACGCCTTCCGGATCGAGCTCGTCGATCGCGCGCCGGTCATGCCGGTGGGGGTGGTAACGACCCAGCCTGACCGGTCGCCTCTGTTCAGGATCACGCCGCGTTGACCGGCGTGATCTGGTAAGGTGCTGTATAGTTTCTCTTTTGACCGGAATGTCCATGAACGCCACGGCCGTGCAGTTTTCTGCCCTCAGCGAGGCCGCCGATCCGTCCGTCGCGGACGCGATCGCAAAGCTGATCGCCGACGGCGCCGATCACGAGCTCAACCGGATCAACCTGCTCGATTTCGCCAGCCGGACCAGGCTCGACGAGGAGCGGGTCATTTCCGGCTTCATCCATGCTTCGCGCGTCGGCCTGTTCGACCTGACCTGGAACGTGCTCTGCCCCGGCTGCGGCGGCGTGCTCGATGCGCACGGCACGCTGAAGGCGCTGCGGTCCGACGAATATCAATGCGGGCTGTGCGCCTGCGGCTATGAGGCCACGGTCGACCAGCAGGTCGAGGCCGCCTTCACGGTGAGCCCGCGGGTCAGGCGGATCGCGGCCCACGATCCGCATTCGCTTGGTGTCTGGGACTATTTCAAGCAGGTGTTCTGGAGCTCCGGCGTCGAGTTCGACGAGGCATCGATGGCCGCGCTGTCGAACGAGGTCGTGCTCGACACGCGCGAGCTCGCCGCCGGCGATCATACGACGGTGTCGCTGACCCTGCCGCCGCAGTTCATCATCGTGTTCGAGCCGGTGACCCACAAGGCCCATTTCATCGACGTGCAGGGCGAGCCGACCGACGAGCTGCAGCAGCTCGCCATCAAGTATGACGGCGCGCGGTCCACGGTGGAAACCACGGTGCTGCGTCCGGGGCCGCTGCAGCTTGCGCTCGACAACAAGGCCCGGGTGCGCGTGCTGCCGACCGTGATGGTCGCGGCCGACGCGCTGCATCACCTGATCGGGCGGCGCAAGCCGTTCCTCACCGCCAAGCGGATGCTGTCCAACCAGACCTTCCGCGACGTGTTCAAGGCCGACAATCTCAACATCGACCAGCGGCTGAAGATCACCTCGCTGACCTTCCTGTTCACCGACCTCAAGAGCTCGACCGCGCTGTACGAACGGGTTGGCGATCTCGCCGCGTTCGATCTGGTGCGTGCGCATTTCCGCGCGCTGCTCGAGATCATCAATGCCGAAAAGGGTGCAGTGGTGAAGACCATCGGCGATGCCGTGATGGCGACCTTCATCCAGCCCGAGCAGGCGTTGTCCGCCGGGCTGCGCATGCGCGCAGCGATGCAGCGGCTCAATACCGAGCGCGGAACCGAGGATCTCGTGGTCAAGATCGGCATCCACGAAGGGCCGTGTCTCGCGGTGATGCTGAACGACCGCCAGGACTATTTCGGCCAGACCGTCAACATTGCCGCCCGCGTGCAGAGCCTGTCGACCGCGCAGGAGATCCATCTCACCGCGCCGGTCATCGACAGCCCGGGGGTGGCGGACATCCTGCGGACGGCGCGGATCACGCCGATCCAGAAGCACGCGGCGCTGCGCGGCATCGCCGACAAGATGATGGTGTACGAGATCCCGTGAGCCCGGCCCTTGGCCGAGGCGGCGGCATGTCCGTCGAGAGACTTGACCGACCAGAGACTTGCCGACCAGAGACTTACCGAAATGTCATGCGGCCCGAACGTCGCGGCGGATTGCCGAAGGTGGCGGTCGCACGCATATCAAGGGTGCAGGCCGGCCCATGGCCGGCAGCAACATCGAAGCGCACGAAGGACCCCATGCTCGAAGGACTGCGCCAATTCATCGCCGACGTGGTTTCGCCGCACCAGACGCCGGCCTTCGACGACAACGGCTATCAGCTGGCCGCAACCGCGCTGCTGATCCACGTGACCTCGCTGGACGGCGAGCCGACCGACGTCGAACGGCGCAAGCTGCACGGATTGATCGAGCTGCGCTTCGGGCTCGATCCCGGCAGCGCCGACCGGCTGATTGCCCAGGCCATGCTGGTGGAGGGTGACGCCGTCGATCTGTACCGATTTACCAGCGTCATCATGCGCGAGGTGAACGAAGCCGGGCGCCTGCGTCTGGTCGAGATGATGTGGGAGCTGGTCTATGCCGACGGCAAAGTCAGCGAATTCGAGGACAACGTCGTCTGGCGCGCCTCCGAGCTGCTCGGCATCTCGACCCGCGACCGCATCGATCTGAAGCATCGGGTGGCGTCGCGCCGGTCCGGTCAGCCGGCCTGAGTGTCAGCCGCGGGAACCGGAGATGAACAAACTTTAATTTTGCCATGGGTCGGCATTGTTCATCTAAACCTATGTGAATCTGAGACTATTGCCGTTAGTGTGCGGGGTGTCGCAATTTGCCGCGGCTTGCATGTTCCCGTCCGCCTATGCTCTCGTCCGCGGCGTCAGATGATGTTCGGAATGTGATCAAAGAGCATAATCGTGGGTGAACGTGTCACGCTCGTAACGGGTGCCTCGGCCGGGATCGGCAGCGAATTGGCGCGCGTGTTCGCCGCGAACGGACACCGCCTCGCGTTGACCGCCCGGCGCGAAGACCGGCTCGCCGCGCTGGCGCAGGAGATTGCTGCCAAAGGCGGCCCGGCCCCCATCGTCATTCCCTGCGACCTCACCGCCCCGGATGCCGGCCAGACCATCGAGGCCGCTTTATCGGCTGCCGGCGTGGAGCTCGAATTCCTCGTCAACAATGCCGGTTTCGGCCTGTTCGGCAAGGCCGTGCAGCTCGACCGCGCCGAGCAGCTCGACATGATCGCGGTCAACGTGCGGGCCTTGACCGAGCTGTCGCTGCGCTTCTCCGATCAGCTGATCCGCAACAAGGGCGGCATCCTCAATCTCGGATCGGTGGCCGGCTTCCTGCCGGGACCGGGCATGGCCGTCTACTACGCCTCCAAGGCGTACGTGATCTCCTTCACCGAGGCGCTGCGCAAGGAGCTGGCGCCCCACGGCGTCCGGGTCACCGTACTGTGCCCGGGGCCGGTGCCGTCGGAATTCCAGGCCCGGGCCGGCTTCAAGCCGGGCGTCGATTCGGTGATCCTCAATGTGCCGCCAAAGGCCGTTGCCGAAGCCGGCTATCGTGGCCTGATGGCCGACAAGCGCGTCGTGCTGCCCGGGCTCGGCATCAAGATCGTGCCGTTCATGCTGCGCTGGTTCCCGCGCGGCTTCATCCTCGACGCGGTCGGACGGCTGCAGCTGAGACGCAACTGACGACACTGGCCCGACGCTTGCTTTGCAAGGTGCGCTCGCTCACGCACCGTTAACCTTCGCTTAGCTATGATCGTCAGGTGATGCTCAGGCAAAACCCTTCGCGACAGCCGAACGGGACCGCCCAGGCGGACGTTCGGCCATTGTTTTCGAGCCCGTCTCCGGCGCCCGCGCCGTGTCGGCCGGTTCTCGTCATCCTGCATCAGGAAAGCTCGAGCCCCGGCCGGGTCGGGAATGCGCTGCGCTCCCGTGGCTACCGGCTCGACATTCGCCGACCGCGCTTCGGCGATCCCCTGCCACAGACACTCGATGAGCATTCCGGTGCCGTTATTTTCGGCGGTCCGATGAGCGCGAATGATCCGGATGCATTCGTCCGGCGCGAGATCGACTGGATCGAGGTGCCGCTGCGCGAGCAGCGGCCCTTTCTCGGCATCTGCCTGGGCGCGCAGATGCTGGCGATCCAGCTCGGCGCGCGCGTCGCGCCGCATCCGCAGGGACGCGCCGAGATCGGCTATTATCCGATCCGCCCGACACGCGCGGGACGCAGGCTGTGCCCGCATTGGCCCGATCACGTCTATCACTGGCACCGCGAGGGCTTCGACCTGCCCGCTGGCGCCGAACTGCTCGCCGAAGGCGGCGACTTCCCAGTCCAGGCCTATCAATATGAGAACGCAACGGGCCTGCAATTTCACCCCGATGTGACCTACGCAATGATGTGCCGCTGGACCACGCGCGGCCATGCCCGGATGGATACGCCCGGCGCCCGATCGCGGCATCACCATTTCGAGGGCCGCGCCGTGCACGATGCGGCGGAGCGGGCCTGGCTGATGCATTTCCTGGACGGATGGCTGAAGCGCGAGCCGGTGACGAGGATAGCGGAGGCGGCGGAATAGGAGCCGCGTCCTGTCCAGCCGATTGATTGGTCAGTCGATTGATTGGGGATCTTGGGATCCAGCCCGGTTTCGCCAAGCGGCTACGCCGGGCACCACGCTTCGCCCTTGGGGCATTACGTGGCTGCGCCACGCGTAGCCCCAAGGGCGAAGCGTGGTGGAGCCAGGCGGGATCGAACCGCCGACCTCGTCATTGCGAACGACGCGCTCTCCCAGCTGAGCTATGGCCCCGAATCACGTCCAAGACACGATCGCTTCAAAATGGCCGCTTGCGTTTGGGACGGCGGCCGGCAGATCGGGCGCCATTTACAGTCGGTGCCAAGGTCAAGTCAAGAACGGTCACATCCCGCGTTAGCCTTGACGGGCGGCATCCCTTGTTTGCGCAGGGGGGAACCGATATCTACCGCACAACCCAGGTCGAATTCGCGACCGAGCCCCCCGAGTGGACCCGCATGCGTGCCGTTCTCGACATCGTTCTCATCATTCTCGACCTCTATGTCTGGCTGCTGATCGCCTCGGCGATTCTGTCGTGGCTGATCGCCTTCAACGTCGTGAACACGCGCAACCAGTTCGTCGCCTCGGTGGCCGAGTTCCTGTACCGAATCACCGAGCCGGTGCTGGCGCCGATCCGCCGCATGCTGCCAAATCTCGGCGGCCTCGACATCTCGCCGATCGTGCTGATCCTGATCATCATGCTGATCCAGCGGGTGATCACCTACTACATCTATCCGTTCGTTTTCTGACCGGTCCGGCCGCCGTCGCCATGGATCCCTGGCGCGCAGCCGCTGGCGGTGTCACCGTCGCGCTGCGCGTGACGCCGCGCGGCGGCCGCGACGCGATCGACGGCATCGATACGCTGTCCGACGGCCGCAGCGTGCTCAAGGTGCGCGTGCGCGCGGTGGCCGATGGCGGCGAGGCGAATCGCGCGGTCACCGAGCTCCTGGCCAAGGCGATCGGCGTCACCAAGGCGTCGGTGCGGATCACCTCGGGCACCACCTCGCGGCTCAAGCAGGTCGCGATCGATGGAGATGCCGACCACATCGATCGGGCCTTGCGCGACCTCACCACAGCCCATAAGCCGTCCGGGAAATAGCGAGAGCAGACGCAAGACCGCGAGGCGAGGCGTTTCCGCTCCCCAGGCAGCGGCCTTCACCCGCCCCTGGAGGGGGAGGGTCGCTCGCGAGCGGAGCGAGTGAGCGGGGTGGGGTGATGCCACAACACGCACCCTTCGTGGGATCACCCCACCCCGACTCACATGTCGCTTCGCTCATGTGAGCCGACCCTCCCCCTCCAGGGGAGGGTGGGAGTTCGTTGCAAGCGTCTTGCGCTCCATGGACTGCATTGAACGACGAGGTAGAGCAAATGACCGCGCGCATCATCGATGGAAAAGTCATTGCGGCCGACCTGCGCGCGCAGGTGGCCGCAGAGGTCGCACGGGTCAAGCGCGACCACGGGCTGACGCCGGGCCTCGCCGTCGTGCTGGTCGGCAACGATCCGGCGTCCGAGGTCTATGTCCGCAGCAAGCACACCCAGACCCAGGCCGCCGGCATGGCCTCGTTCGAGCACAAGCTGGCGGCCGACGTGTCCCAGGACGATCTGCTGGCGCTGATCGCCAAGCTCAACGCCGACCCTGCCGTACATGGCATCCTGGTGCAGCTGCCGCTTCCGAAGGGGCTGGTCACCGAGACTGTCGTCAACGCCATCGATCCGGCCAAGGACGTCGACGGCCTGCATCCGCACAATGCCGGCCGGCTCGCCGGGGGCCTGCCGGCGCTGGCGCCGTGCACGCCGCTCGGCTGCATCATCCTGAGCAAGACGGTGCATGCCTCGCTGGAAGGCCTGAACGCGATCGTGATCGGCCGCTCCAACCTGGTCGGCCGTCCGCTGGTGCAGCTGCTGCTGAACGAGAACGCGACGGTGACGATCGCGCATTCGCGCTCGCGGGACCTTGCGGCGCTCACCGCGCGCGCGGATCTGGTCTATGCCGCCGTCGGTCGTCCCGAGATGGTCAAGCGCGATTGGATCAAGCCGGGCGCGACCGTGATCGACGTCGGCATCAACCGCATCCCGACGCCTGAAGGCAAGACCAGGCTGGTCGGCGACGTCGCCTATGCTGAAGTGGCTGAAGTGGCCGGCGCGATCACGCCGGTGCCGGGCGGCGTCGGCCAGATGACGGTCGCCTGCCTGCTGGTCAACACGCTGCGCGCGGCCTGCGCCATCGCCGAGCTGCCGAAGCCGGCGGTGTAGTCGTCGCAGTCATTCCGGGGCAGCCACGTAGCGGCTGAACCCGGAAGCTCGAGATTCCGGGTTCGGCTCTGCGAGCCGCCCCGGAATGACCTTGTGAGCGTTGAACTCAACGCTCACAAGGTCACTTCTTCGCCGCCTTGGCGCGCGCGATGCCTTCGGTGATCAGCTGGTGGGCGTCGTCGGCATTGCCCCAGCGCAGCACCTTGACCCATTTGCCGGGCTCGAGATCCTTGTAGTGCTCGAAGAAGTGCTGGATCTGCTGCAGCGTGATCTCGGGCAGGTCGCTGTAGCTGCGCACCTTGTCATAGCGCTGGGTCAGCTTCGACGACGGCACTGCGATGATCTTCTCGTCGCCGCCGGCCTCGTCTTCCATGATCAGCACACCGACGGGGCGCACACTCATGACCGCACCAGGCACGATCGCGCGGGTGTTGGCGACCAGCACGTCGCAGGGGTCACCGTCGTTCGACAGCGTGTGCGGGATGAAACCGTAATTGCCGGGATAGCGCATCGCCGTATAGAGGAAGCGGTCGACGATCAGGGTGCCGGCTTCCTTGTCCAGCTCGTACTTGATCGGCTCGCCGCCCACCGGCACTTCGATGACGACGTTGACGTCGCGCGGCGGATCTTTCCCGATCGGGATTGCGTCGATGCGCATGGGGGGCTCCGTAGAACTTGAACGTTGCGGGTCGGACGCTCGCGAGGTGAGCGCTGTCATTCGCAGTCGCAAAAAAATCGCGACCGTGCAACAGCTACCTCAATCCAGGCCTTCAGTTCAATTCGCCGGTGGCGCTCACGCTCAGTTGGTCCAGGCGAAGGCGACCTTGTCGAGCGACTTCGGCCCGAATCGCTCCGACGACCGCGCGACCATACGGCCGCCCAACGCGCGGTAAAACTCGGTGGCGGGGTCGTTGTCGGACAACGCCCACACCACCATGCTCTTCAGGCCGCTCTGCGCGAGGTCGCGCTTGGCTGACTGAAAGAGCCGGCGACCGAACCCCAGCCCCTGAAATTCCGGTCGCAGATAAAGCTCGTAGACTTCGCCGTCGAAATGCAGGCTCCGGGCGCGGTTGCGGCCGTAATTCGCATAGCCAGCGACCTTGTCGTTGAACACCAGCACGCTGACGCGGCTGCCTTTGCGGATCGCGCTGTCCCACCATTGCGGGCCGCGCCGGTTGATCAGCTTCTCAAGCTCCGCGCCAGGGATGATCCCCTGGTAGGCGGAACGCCAGGCTTCATCATGGGCTGACGCCACCGCCGCCGCATCTGCAGCCTTGGCCGGACGGACTTCGATAAGGGTTGTGCTCATGACCGGATCAAAGCAAGTCAGCGGCGCGCCTTCAAGGTGCCACGTTAAAGATCGGTTAACCTGTGGACTTTCAGCATCACCGCGGCGGAAAGCTGTGCCGAAAAGGGACAATTTCGCAACATCATCAGGCGACAACGGTGTCCTGTCACCGTAGGTTCACCCGGTGCGCGCAAAACTGCAGCTGCCGGGCCGCAGCGTCGGCTAGTGTAGCGCGAGCTCAACATCTTCACGCCCGGCTGAATGGTGCTGCTTCGCTGCGTCTCCTGGTTGCTCGCGCTGGTCGTCCTGACGGGCGCCGACGCAGCCGCGCAGCCGTTCGGCCCGGCCTCGTCCGAAGGCGAACCGGTCCGCCGCCAGGAATGGCTGGTGCCGTCCACCGAGCAAGGAATCCCAGCGCATGCGCTGTTATATCGGCCAGCCGGTGATGGACCGTTTCCACTGGCACTGATCGCGCATGCGTCCACGCAGAACGCGCTGCGGCGAGCGCAGATGCCCCCGCTCTCCTATGCCGCGCTGGCGAGCCAGCTGGTCGCCCGCGGCTATGCGGTGCTGGTCCCGGAGCGGCTCGGTCACGGCCGCACCGGCGGGCCGTATGTCGAGGACCAGGGCGGCTGCACGGATGCGAACTACGAGGCCGCGGGACGCGCGACCGCCGCGCAGATCCTGCGAGCACTGGCCTTCATGCGCGATCAGCCGTTCGTTGCGAAGGGTGGCGCCCTCATCATCGGACATTCCGCCGGCGGCTGGGGCGCGCTGGCGCTTGCTGATCAGCCGCCGCAGGTTGTCTCCGCCATCATCGTGTTTGCGCCCGGTCGCGGCGGCCATGCAGACGACGTGCCCGGGCGCATCTGCGCAGAGGATCGCCTGCGTGACGCGATCAGCGCCTTCGGACGCAACGCACATGTGCGGGTGACCTGGCTCGTCGCGGCCAATGACAGCTATTTCCCGCCGGCTTTCTCGCGACAGCTGGCCGATGCGTTCACCCGGGCGGGCGGACGCGCGAGCTTCAGCGTGCTGCCTTCCTCAGGCGACGAAGGTCATTGGCTCATCGAGCGCGATGCCGGCGTGGCGCTCGCTTCAGATGCGCTGGCGCGCGCCCTTGCCGTACCGCGCGCGCCGCGATCAACCCGCCTGACGCCGGACTAGCAGGCCACGATGACGCTGTATTTCCTGGTCAAATATCTGCACGTGCTCGGCGCCATCGTCATTCTCGGCACCGGCACCGGAATCGCGTTCTTCATGCTGATGGCCCATCGCAGCGGCAATGCCGCCTTCATCGCGCGCACCGCCGGCGTGGTCGTGATCGCCGACATGCTGTTCACGCTGTCGGCGGTGCTGCTGCAGCCGGTGACGGGCGGCCTCTTGATGATGCTGTCGTCGACAGCACTCACCGAAGGCTGGATACTCACCTCGCTCGTCCTCTATGCGCTTGCCGGGCTGTTCTGGGTGCCCGTCATCTTCATGCAGATCGAGCTGCGCGATCTGGCGCGGCTCGCGGAGGCGGCCGCGCAGCCGCTGCCGCCGCGCTACGACATCGTCTTCCGCCGCTGGTTCCTGTGCGGCATTCCCGGCTTCGGCGCGGTCATGGCCATTCTCTGGCTGATGATCGCGAAGCCGTTCTGATGAGGCGCGCATGACCGCTGCTGCGAGCCCCCGCGTCCTCGTGCTCGGCGCCTCCGGCCTGATCGGCCGCTTCGTCACCGATGATCTGCGACGGCGCGGCTTTACGACCATCGGTGTGGCCCGCACGTTCTCCGGCTCGCAGCGTGTGTCTGCGCTCGATATTGAGCTGCCGATCATGGCGCTGGACATGGCAGCGCTGGCGCAGCTGATCCGCACGCACGAGATCGGCGTCATCGTCAACTGCCTCGGCGTGTTGCAGGACGGTCCCGGCAGCGACACCAAAGCGGTGCATCGCGACTTCGTCGCGCGGCTGCTCAAGGCCATCGCGACCTGCGGACGCAGCGTTCGCCTCATCCACCTCTCGATTCCCGGAACGGCCGACGAAGACCGCACGGCTTTCGCCGCCACCAAGCGCGCGGCGGAGCGGCTGATTGCGTCGTCGGGCGTCGCCTACGCGATCCTGCGTCCGGGCTTCGTGATCGCGCCATCGGCCTATGGCGGCAGCGCCATGGTGCGAGCGCTCGCGGCGTTTCCGTTCGAGCTACCCGCGAAGGATGCCGCAACGCCATTCCAGCCGGTGGCGGTGGCGGACATCGCCGCGACCATCGCCTGGCTCGCCGCGCGTCCGATCGACGACGAAGTCACACGTGCCGTGAGCTGGGACCTGATGCAACCGCAGCCGGTGACACTGGGCGATGTCATCGGCGGGTTTCGCCGCTCGCTCGGCACGGCCGATTGGCCGCGCATCGCGGTGCCCGCGCCGCTCATCAA
>JBARNF010001292.1:0-5343 GCA_049802835.1 Bradyrhizobium sp. | reverse complement strand
ACCGCGCGCTTGAACGCTTCGGCGAGGTCGGTCTTCTCCCAGGAGAAGCCGCCCTCGTTGTCCGGCGTGCGGCCGAAATGGCCATAGGACGAGGTGCGCGCGTAGATCGGCCGGTTGAGATCGAGGTGGCTGCGGATGCCGCGGGGCGTGAGATCCATCACCTCGGCTGCTACCTTCTCGAGCTGCTCCTCGGGCACCTTACCGGTGCCGTGGGTGTCGATATAGATCGACAGCGGCCGCGCCACGCCGATCGCATAGGCGAGTTGCAGGGTGCAGCGGTCGGCGAGGCCGGCGGCGACGATGTTCTTGGCGACGTAGCGCGCAGCATAGGCGGCGGAACGGTCGACCTTGGTCGGATCCTTGCCTGAAAAGGCGCCGCCGCCATGCGGGGCCGCGCCACCATAGGTGTCGACGATGATCTTGCGGCCGGTGAGGCCAGCGTCGCCGTCGGGACCGCCGATGAAGAACTTGCCGGTCGGATTGATGTGCCAGATGGTCTTCGAGGTGATCCAGCCTTCCGGCAGCGCCTTACGCACGTAAGGCTCGACGCGCTCGCGCACCTGCTCCGAGGTCATGTCCTCGACCAGATGCTGGTGCGACACCACGATCTCGCGGACGCCGACCGGCTTGCCGTTCTCATACTGCACGGTGACCTGGCTCTTGGAGTCCGGCCCCAGCACCTTCTCGATACCCGAGTGACGGGCTTCCGAGATCAGGCGCAGGATCTTGTGGGCGTAGAAAATGGGCGCCGGCATCAGGTCCGGCGTCTCGTTGGTCGCGTAACCGAACATGATGCCCTGGTCGCCCGCGCCCTCTTCCTTCCTCTCGCCCGGCTGCAGCGCATCGACGCCCTGCGCGATGTCGGCCGACTGCGGATGCAAGAGAATCTCGATGTCGCAGGTCTTCCAGTGGAAGCCTTCCTGCTCGTAGCCGATGTCCTTGATGGCCTCGCGGACGACGTGCTCGATGTGCTCGTTGGTAACCGAGGCGGGACCGCGGGTCTCGCCGGCGATCACGACCTTGTTGGTGGTGGCGAGCGTCTCGCAGGCGGCGCGGATCGCCCACGGATCGATGCCGGCCTTCGGCCCCTCGCGGTAGAACAGGTCGACGATCTCATCGGAAATACGGTCGCAGACCTTGTCCGGATGGCCCTCGGACACCGATTCCGAGGTGAACAGATAAGACGCGCGCATCAAGCAACCCCTTCTTCGCCGCCCACGGCGGTCGTTTGTATTGATCCCAAGGATGTCAGTCGCGACGCCGCGAGATGACGTAGGACTCGTCGTAGAACCACAGCCCGTTGTGCTTTCGCAGAACCTCTCTGGCGGCGTCGAGCGCACGAGACGAGTGTGCGACCTCCGTCAGGCGGTCTTCCTCGATCTGGGCGACATACACCGCCGCGTTCCAGGCTGCAAAGGCCGTCGAGGTTCCGATGGTACCGGTGACCTCGTTGGGCAGAGCCTCCATCTCATACCTGAAAATCGAGCGATTGTCCGCATAGGCGTTAAAATTTAAGTCTCGCCCACCGGAACCCAGCTCGTATTTCACGGCGCGCAATAGCTCATGGCGGCTGACCGAGAAAGGATTTTCTCCGGGCCAGACCGCCTGGATGATGTCCAGCCCCGGATCCTGGCCGTGGGAGTGGATTCCGATCAGCCGGCCGCCCGGCTTCAGCGCCCGCGCCAGCGGTGCGATGATGCGTTTGGCGCGGAAATTGACCGATGAGCGCGCCCGGTAGGGCTGCGAGGCGATGATCAGGTCGAAATTGGCCTCGACCCGCCCGGCGCGCGGGATAATCGCGTCCAGCAGGAAACGGTGGTCCTCGCGATAGAGCACCAGCGCGATCGGCCGCTCATAGACCGGCATGCCGGTGCGCGGCGATACGTTGGCGCGCCAGTTCTGTTCCAGGAACGGCTTCAGGGCCGCGATCTGAGTCTCGAAATCGCCTGACGAATCGCCCTGCAGCACGACCTCGTGCCAGATCATCGAGGCCGCCACCGACGGCGAGGCCGGGGTCAGCCAGGGCGCCTCGGCATAGTTCATGTTGGTGAACACGAACACGCTGGCGGGATGCTCGAACAGCCGGTCCGGTACCTTCTCCAAGGTCAGCCGGACATCCTCCAGGCTCAGCTCCTTGCCGGCGACATAGAACGGGATGTGCGGAAAGCGGCCATGCATGGTCCGCAGTACCTTCGACAGCACGGTGCCGTCGCCGACGCCCGCATCGAACAGCCGCAGCGCCGGGGGGCGCGGATGGATGCTGGCGAGCTCGAGGCCCACGCGTTCGGCCACCACCCGCTTCTCGCTGCAGGTGTGCACGAACAGGAGATATTTCTGCCTGTTCTCGAAGAAGCGGAAATTGCTCTTGGGGTCGCGCTTCTCCGGCACGACGTCGAGCCGCGGCGGCGGCAGCGTGCCGGTGGACGCGGCGATGTAGGCCTGGATGCGGTCGAGCGTGTCGATCGTGATGCGCTTGCCCTCACGCAGGCGCTGCACCAGCTTGCCATCGTTGACCGCGCGGCGGCCGAACGTCGATTCCGCCATGTCGGACTGGCGGCAGAACTCCGTGATCTGGGCGAGCAGCTGATCGTTCTTCATCGGCCAAGTGGGTGGGAAATGAGGATGGGCAGTGGCCCGTTGGCCCAATGCTCTATCACCGCCTGCCCACCAAGGAAAGACACGGTCGGCACCTTGTTGCATCACTCTTTGCGGCTATAAAGTTCCGACCGGATCAACGTTGGGGTGTGTATGTCGAGGTATTTCGGGGCCAGGCTGACGGCCGCCGCGCTGCTGCTGACCGCCATGCTGGGACCAGCCGCCGCCGGCTACCTCGACGAAAATCCAGACGAGGTCTTTGCGGGTGTCTACGAACGCCTGGGCACGCTCCCGCTGCAGGCCGCCCGCGATCCCTTCGTCTGGCTGCGCCTCCAGGAGCTGAAGCGCGAGCCCTGCGACCAGAAGAGCGTCAGCGATCTCGCGCTGATGCTCGACAAGCTCGGCTACCGCCGCCAGGCTGCGGACGGCCTCTACCGTTTCGTGAGGGAATGCGGCGCCCCGCTCACGGCGCTGCAACGCGCGGCCGGCACCTACATGAAGCTCACCGATTACCCCAAGGCCGTCGAGGTTGCCGACGAATATGTCCGCCGCGCGCCATCGAACCGGGAAGCGCATTATCTCCGCGCCACGGCGCTGGCCGGTGCGGGCGATCATCAACGCGCGCTGGCCGATTACTCCGACACGATCGAGCTCTCGCCGGACAAAGCCAGGGTGGCCAGCCGTGTATTCACGCAGATGGCCGAGGCCTATGCGGCGCTGAAGCGCTACTGCGAAGCGGTTGCGCCGATCAGCCTGTGGGTGTCGTTCGATCCACGCGCCCGGGACACCAGCCAGACCCAGCGGATCATCGCCGACTACGAACGCCAGGGCAATTGCGCCGCTTCAACCGACGCTCATCACGAGCGCTTTCCTCTGCGCGGACAGAAGAACGTCGTCGTGGTCAAGGCGGAGATCAACGGGGTCAAGGGATCGTTCATCCTCGACACCGGCGCGAGCTACGTCTCGGTTCGCTCCGCCTTCGCCGAGCGCGCCAAGCTGCCGCAGGCCGGAGGCAGCGACATCACCCTGATGACCGCGAACGGAGAAACGAAAGCGCGGCTGTCCCGGGCCGACAAGGTCAGGCTCAATTCGCTCCAGGCGACCGGAATTCCAGTCGCGGTTCAGGACGGCGACCGCAAGGATTACGGCAGCGGGATCGACGGGCTGCTGGGCATGAGCTTCCTCTCCCGCTTCGATGTCCAGATCGCCGCCGACTTCGTCGAGATCCGTCCCCGCCGGACGCAAAAGCCGTAGCAGCACTCATCTTCTTTTTCTTTCTTGCCGGCGATCACGGTCGGTTGCCCGCGCACTGGGACGAGGGCAGGCGCACCTCACATCCGGCCGTTGAACCCCTGGATCGCCCGACGCCACCAAGCGGATGGGGATCCCCCTGCTCTGCCCATCCCGGTCCGTGCCGATGCGCCATCCGCTCCTGCTGCTCCCGCTGCTCGCCGCCCTGCTCGCGCAGCCGGCCTCCGCCCAGTCCCGCTCGCAGCTGGGCCCGCTCTGCACCACCGAGACGACGCCGGCGGACCAGATGATCGCGGCCTGCAACAAGATCATCGCGCTGAAGGTTTTTTCCGGCGGGCAGCTGGCCACCATCTATTTCTGGCGCGCGGTCGGCTGGAACAAGAAGGGCGACTACGCCCACGTGATTGCCGACGCGACCGAGGCGCTGCGGCTGCAGCGGGCGCAGGCCATCTACAACCTGCGCGGCTCGGCCTATTACGACAAGGGCGAGTACGAGATCGCGATCGCCGACTTCAATGACGCGGTCAAAAGCGGCCCACCGAGCGGCACGATCTTCCACAACCGCGGCAACGCCCACCGCGGCACGGGCGACTACGCCAAGGCCATCGCCGACTATGACCAGGCCATCAAGCTGACGCCGAAATCAGCGCTGTCCTGGCAGAACCGCGGCATCTCCAAGGAGGCGCTCGGCGATCTCGATGGCGCGCTCACCGACATCAACGAGGCGATCCGGCTTGATCCCGCTCTGGCCTCGCCGCTGATCAACCGCAGCGTGATCTGGCGCGCCAAGGGCAATGTCGAGCGCGCGATCGCCGACGGCTCCGAGGCGGTCGGTCTGGCGCAGAATCCCCCGGCCAACATGATGACGCCGCCCGGCAGCGTCGTCATCGCCGCCCATGTGCATCGCGCGCTGGCCTATGAGGCCAAGGGCGAGGTTGCGGCCGCGAAAGCGGATTATGCCGCCGCGCTGAAGCCCACCGCGTCCGACGCCGGCAGCAAGGCCAACCAGGCGACCGCCAAGGTGCGGCTGTCGCTATTGTCGGAGCCGGCGGTACGGCCGCAGCAGCGGGCGGACACGGCGCCCCCCTCCTCCACCGCAGCAGCTGCGACGGGGCTGCGCATGGCGCTCGTCATCGGCAACGGCGCCTATGCTCACGTGCAGCCGCTGCCCAATCCGCCACGCGATGCGCGTGCGATCGCGAGGAGCCTGCATGACATCGGGTTTACCGTGGTCGAAGGCATCGACCTCGATCGCGCGGCGATGCAGGCCAAGACGCGCGACTTCCTGCGCGAGGCAACGCGGGCACAGGTCGCCGTGGTGTATTACGCCGGGCACGGCGTGCAGATCGACGGCCGCAACTATCTCGTGCCGACCGATATCGCGCTGTCCGCGGGCAGCGACGTGGTCACCGCCATGGTCGACATCGACCAGATCCTGGCCGGTCTCGACGACCAGGTCCGCACCAACATCCTGATCCTCGATGCCTGCCGCAACAA
>JBARNF010001291.1:0-2496 GCA_049802835.1 Bradyrhizobium sp. | reverse complement strand
CGATGCGGCCATCGAACACGCCGTCCAGCGCAAGTTTGATGGCCGTAACGATGTCGCGATGATGGATCGTGCTGATCCGCTTCGCCGGATGCCACTTGCTCGCGACCGCGTGCTTAGGCAGCTCTTCGCCGCCGCCTCGGGTGTGCGGGTCAAGGCGATCGCCGCGACGCATCGTGCCGGTCGACGATTCCGTCGTTGCCGACGAGCAGAAGACGATCGATCTCTACACGCGCAGCGGCCTGATCAAGGAGCGTCTCGACGCAGCGGCAATCCTCGACCGTTCGTTCACCGCGGCGATCGCGAAGGGGGCGGGACTTTGAGCTGTAAGCGTGGGACATGATCCCGTCGAAAATATGCGAATCTCGATCTCGACCATGTTGAGCCAGCCGGCATGCTTTGGGGTGTGATGGAGCGCCAGGCGGCGCAGCAGGCGACGCGCCTGGTCGGCCGGGAACGCCTGATAGAGTGCGCCGGCCGTATGGGTCGATAGATTGTCGAGCACGACGCGGATGCGATCGGCCTTGGGACGGTGCACGTCGACGAGCTCGCGCATGCACTCGGCGAAGTCGGTGGTGGCGCGGTGCTCGGTCGCCTTCACCTTGCGCCACGGCCGGTTCACATCGATGAACACGAACAGATTGGCCGTGCCGTTGCGCCGATACTCGTAATCGTAGCGCTCGATCTGTCCACGCTTTACTGCTCAGATCGACATGATAGCGTATGTTCATCACGGCCTCCGTCCTGGAGGCCCAGTTGAATCGACCGATGAATCAAATGTCTGGCAAGACCCCGCCCGGCTTCACCCCCAAGCAGGGCCAGTATCTGGCGTTCATCGACGCCTACACCCGCGTCAACCGGCGGCCGCCCGCCGAACGCGACATCCAGCACTATTTCGGCGTCACACCGCCGACCGTGCACCAGATGATCCTCACGCTCGAGCGCGCTGGCTTCATCCGCAGAACACCCGGCGGTCCGCGCAGCATCGAAGTCCTCGTTGCGCCAGAAGACCTACCGATCTTGCTGGACCCGGATCAACCGGTCAAAACCTCGGTGTCGAAGTACTAGGACGAAAGTGGCGATGTCGGAAATGCTGATCATGCTCGTGGCAGCCGAGGTCGCAACGTCAATAGGCGCGGCTTCGCTGAGGTCCGGTGCGAACGAACTCATCCGATCGGGGGACGTTCCGGGGACGATCGATTGATAGCGGTTGACCCGATCAAACCGCTGCGAAGAACGGCTTGCTTCGTCGGACAGGAGGGATGGATGCCGTCGATATCGACGCTCCCAAGGAAGGTCGCGAGGCTTCCCGATGCGTGAGTGGCTGATGCCCTCGTTTTGGCCGGTCGACGCGCCGCCAGTGTCGGAGGAACTGAGAGCTTCTTCTTGCGATCAGCCATGTCAGGTTGGCGCAAGCCAGCTTCGGCTTCGACGTCATTGACGTGCGGCGCTCGACGCCCGAACGTGTTAAAGGGAGCGTTCAGGACAGCAATTCGTCGTTCGACGACACGGACGGTCCGAGCATAGTTGGCAAGATCGCCATCGGAATGATCGCCATCGGAATGGCTGGTCTGGCCTCTCCTATGGAACGTCGCGGTGCGACGGCTGATGCCTTCGCCTTCCAATCCGATTCGGGAACGATGCCCTTACTACGATTCATGAACGTGCAATTTCGACGGAGCTACGCAATCTGAAAATTCAAGGAGAGGTTCCATGCCCAACGCTCGAATGTTCGCATTATCTCCGGTGCTCGGGTCCCTGGTGTGCGCTCTTCTGACGCTACTGCCGGCGATGGCCAGCAGCGAGCCGCTGCCGGCCGACTTGATCGACCATCTGCGGTCGGGCGGATATGTCGTCGTCTTTCGTCATGGCGCGACCGTTTCGGTCCAGTCGAAATCGGACTCGATGAGCAGGCCGAATGCCCCGGCACAACGTCAACTCAATGAGGAAGGGCGCGCGCAGGCAAAATCGATTGGCGAGTCGATGCACAAACTGAAGATACCCGTGGCGCTGGTGCTGACCAGCCCGGTCCAGAGGGCGGTCGATACCGGGAAGCTTCTGGGCTTTGGCGAGATCAGCGCCACCCCCGACCTCGCCGAGAGCGGGCCGGAGAGCGCTCCGGACGATAACAATCGGCGGGCACAGGCGCTGCGCAAGCTCGCCGCGGAGCGCCCGCCGGCCGGCGGCAACGTCGTCATCGTTTCGCACAAGCCGAACATCGTCGACGCTTTCGGGCCCGACTGGTCCGACGTGCGCGAGGGCGAGGCATCGGTCTTCGAATCCGACGGCAACGGCGGCTACAAACTCGTCGGCCGCATCCAGGCGAATGGGTGGATCGAGCTGGCCAGGGACTCGCATTGAGCGGCGGCCTTTGCGCGGCCTGACGGGCTGGTTCGTCGCGAGCCATCTGGTCGCGCTTCGCAGGGGCCGGATGAGCGACGCGATCCCACGATGAGGATGCACTCAGGGGGAGAATCAAATACCCATTCCCTCCTAGGG
>JBARNF010001290.1:0-10468 GCA_049802835.1 Bradyrhizobium sp. | reverse complement strand
TGTCGTGGCTGACATACAGGATCGGCAGGTCGAGCGCGCCGTGGAGCCGTTCGAGATAGGGCAGGATCTCGTCCTTGGTCATCTGGTCGAGTGCCGACAGCGGCTCATCCATCAGCAGCAGCTTCGGCTGGCTGAGCAAAGCGCGGCCGATCGCGACGCGCTGCCGCTCGCCTCCCGAGAGATGGCGCGGCGAGCGGTCCAGCAGCCTGTCGATTCCAAGCAGCGCAACGACCCCGCCGAAGCCGATCGCGGCCGCATCGCCTTGGCCGGGATGGCCATACATCAGGTTGCGACGAACCGAGAGGTGCGGAAACAGGTTGGCTTCCTGGAACACGTAGCCGATCGGGCGCTGATGCACGGGACGGAAGGTCTTCTCGTCCTGCCAGACGTCACCGGCGACCGAGCACAACCCGCCGGCGAGGCGATTGAGGCCGGCAATGCAGCGCATCACAGCGGTCTTGCCGCAGCCCGATGGGCCGAAGATCGCGGTCACGCCGCGCGCCGGGACCTCGAAGCGCGCGTTCAGCTCGAAGCGTCCGAGCGTACCGCGGAAATCGACCTTCACGGTGCTCATGACGCGGTCCGGCTCATCTTCTTCTCGATCAGCATCATCGCCAGGATGACGCAGAACGAGAACATGACCATGCCGAGCGCGAGCACCGAGGCCTCCGTCCATTGCGACGTCTCGACATAGTCGAAGATCGCGACCGACAGCACCTTGGTCTTGCCCGGAATGTTGCCGCCGATCATCAGCACGACGCCGAACTCACCGACCGTATGGGCAAAGCCGAGGATCGCGCCAGTGAGGAAGCCGGGGCTCGCGAGCGGCACGGCGATGGTCCAGAACGCGCGCCACGGCGAGGCGCGCAAGGTGGCGGCTGCCTCGAGCGGCTTTTCGCCCATCGCCTCGAAGGCGTTGCGGATCGGCTGCACCACGAACGGCATCGAGAACAGCACCGAGCCGATCACGAGGCCCGGGAAGGTGAAGGCGAGCGTGCGCGCGCCCCACAGCGAAGCGAGCGCCCCGCCGGGGCCGCTCGGGCCGAGCGCGACCAGCAGATAGAATCCGAGTACGGTCGGCGGCAGCACCAGCGGGATGGCGACGAATGCTGCGACCGCCTCCTTCCACCACGCCCGCGAGCGCGCCAGCCACCATGCGATCGGCGTGCCCGCGATCATCAGGATCACAGTCGTGATCGCCGCGAGTTCGAGGGTCAGCCGGATCGGTTGCCAGATGTCGGCCGAGACGTGGAGGTTCATCGATGCGAGTGCTCAGGTGCCCGACTTCGGGTCAAGAGCATAGCCGAACTTCTCGATGACCGCACGGGCTTCCGGGCTCCTGAGGAAGGTTAGGAATGCGGTCGCAGCCTCGTTGCCCGCAGATGCCTTCAGCAGCACGGCATCCTGGCGGATCTCGCTATAGAGGCTCTGCGGCACCAGCCAGCGCGAGCCGCCGGCGTTCGGCATCAGCTGCGACAGCGCGACGAAGCCAAGCTCGGCATTGCCGGTGTCGACGAACTGGAACGCCTGCGAGATCGTGTTGCCCTGGACGATCTTGGGCTGGATCGTCTCATAGAGCTTGAGCGCCTTCAGCGTCTCGACCGCGGCGGCGCCATAGGGCGCGGCGGCGGGGTTGGCGATCGACAGCTTGTTGAACGCGTTCGCCTTCAGGGTCTCCTCGCCCTTGATGATGTTCGGATCCTTGCTCCACAGCACCAGCTTGCCGATCGCGTAGGTGAAGCGGCTTTCCGCGACGCCGAGGCCGTCATCGACCAGCTTCTTCGGCCGTTCGTCGTCGGCGGAGAGCAGGATCGCGAACGGCGCGTTTTCCTTGATCTGGGTGTAGAACTGTCCGGACGCGCCGAAGCTCAGCACCAGCTCGTGTCCCGTCTTGGCCTTGAACAGTGCCGCAATCTCCTTGGCCGGCTCGGTGAAGTTCGCGGCGACAGCGACGTTGGCGCTGGCGGCGAAGGCATTCGCGCCGGTCAGCAGTGTGGCTGCCGCGCACAGGGCGGCGGTGACGAAGCGCATCAATCTCATCAAAATTGTCCTTGTTCATATCCACCGAAGGGGTCGTTTCGGTGAATTGCAAGTCTCATTCCGGCGCATGGGCCAGTGCCCACACCATGCTATATCCATTCGTATACACCAAAATAGACAAGTCAGCCAGTTCCGGTCAACCCGAGGGATCTCGTCGAGCGGGCGCTCACGCGCGTCAGTGTTCGACTATCGACAATCGTTGCAGGGCAGTGTCGAGAAAACGACAGCCCTGAAGATCGGCTGATCCTCAGGGCCGTCCGAGCGTCAGGCCATCTTCTCCCACAGCTGCCGCACCAGCATGCCGGCACGCTTCTCGATCGCGGCGGCGGCATCGAGCGCAAGGTCCTCGCGATAACGGCCCGCGATCAGCTGGACCCCGATCGGCTGGCCCTGGTGCACCGCGACCGGAACGACCGCGCCGGGCACGCCGAGCACGTTGATCGCGGAGATGAAGCGGATCTCGTTGAAGAAGATCTCGCGCACGCGCGCGGGGCTGACGGTGTCCTCGCGCGGACCCGGCGTCGGCTTGACTGTGGTCGGCGCCAGCACCACCGGGTACTCCTCGAAGAACAGCTGCCACGCCCGAATATGCGTCGAGCGTTGTGCCGTTGCCTGCATCCAGCCGGCGAGATCGAGCATCTCGGCTTTGGCCCGCATCCCGCCCCAGGCCTTGTGGAAGTCCTCGGAGGTCACAGCCAGCATCTTGGCTTCCTGCATCACCACGACCTCGTTGGTGATGATGTCGCACCAGGTCTGCCAGACACCGGAAATGTCGGGCACCTCGACCTCGCTGACCCGGTAGCCCGAACGCTCCAGATGATCCGCGGCCTGCCGGAGCGCGGCATGCACGGACGGATCGACGTCCATGTCGTCGGGGATCCTGGCGAGCGCGACCTTGATCGGCCGCCTCAGTTTGTCGCCTTCGAGCGGCGCCGGCACCCACCAGGGGTCGCGCGGATCGCGGCGGCTCATCACCTCCAGCGCCACCCTCACGTCGGCAACGCTGCGCGCAAGGGGGCCCTGCGACGACATCAGATGCGACAGCATCGGCCGCTCGGCCGTTGCGCTCTCGTTGTAGGCCGGGATGCGGCCCTGCGTCGGCTTGATCGTCACGACGCCGTTGCAATGCGCCGGCCAGCGCAGCGAGCCGCCGATATCGTTGCCGTGTGCGATGGCGCCGATGCCGGCCGCGACGGCTGCTCCGGCGCCGCCCGACGAGCCGCCGCAGGTGATCCCAGAATCCCAGGGGTTCAAGGTCAGGCCGTGTAGCGGATTGTCGGTGAAGCCGCGGAACGAAAATTCCGGCGTGTTGGTGAGGCCGAGCACGATAGCGCCGGCCTTCTTGAGGTTGCGCACGATGGGGGCGTCGGACGGCGCAATGATGCCCATCTGTGCTGGAACGCCGTTGGGATTCGGCCGTCCCTGGTAGTCGACGTTCTCCTTGATCGTGACCGGCACGCCATGCAGCAGGCCGGTCTTGTCGCGCGCTCTGTCGGCGGCACGCGCCGCCTTCAGGGCGTCTTCGGAGAGGTCGACGACGACGGCGTTGAGCTTCGGATTGACCTGATGCATGCGCGCGACATGCGCCTCGGTCACCTCGACCGATGAGATCGCGCCGGAGCGGATCGCGGCCGCCGTGTCGACCGCGGACCACTGCCAGACCGGCCCTTTCGGCAGCCGCGGTTTTGGCGCGGCGGCCCCTGGTCGAGCCTTGGTCTTTGCGACGGCCTTCGTCTTGGCTGCCGTGCTCGCAGCCGCACGTTTCGGTGTCGGCTTGGCCGCCTTTGCAGGCGGCCGCTTCGCTGTCTTCTTCGCCATTGTTGTTTCCCCCGTTTCGTCGTTACGCCACCGACATCGTCAGCGGCGGTTCGACTTCATCGGGCAGCGGACTGACATAGGGCGTGCGCGTGGTGCGCTTCTTCAGGTCGGCCTTGGCGGCTGCAATCAGTTCGGGCTCCTTCAGAGCCTTGATGCCGAGACCGGCCATCGCCTTGGCGGCCTGCACCATGGCCTTGTGCGCCCCGGGCGACTTGCCCTGGGCAACGACCTGCCAAGTGTGGAACGGCGTGCCGATCGCCACCGTCGGCGCGTGCACCTGGACCGTCGGCACCACCCAGCTGACGTCGCCGACGTCAGTCGATCCGATCTGCGGATTGCGCTTGGCGTTCAGCGGCACGAGGAAGTCGGCGAGCGGCTTCTCGGTCGGGTCCATGCCGATGCTGTAATAGACCGAGGCGATGTCCTTGTCGGTCAGGGTCGCCTGGATCTGCCCGGCGAAATCCTTGTCGGTCGCGTCGAAATGCGGCGGCCCGAGCTCTTCCATGATTCCGTACAGCGCCTCCTCGAGCGGCGTGTTGGGCAGGATATTCGAGACCGCCGAGATGATCTTCATCTCGACCTTGGTCTCGGTCATCAGCGCTGCGCCCTGCGCGATCTTGTGGACGCGCCCGACCAGCTCGTTCATCCCGGGCAGGTCGCGGGCGCGGATCGAGTAGCGCACGCGGGCGTGGGCCTGCACCACGTTGGGCGCGATGCCGCCGGTGTCGAGCAGCGCGTAATGCACACGGGCGTCGCTCGGCATGTGTTCGCGCATGTAGTTGACGCCGACATTCATCAGCTCGACGGCATCGAGCGCGCTGCGGCCGAGATGCGGGGAGGCGGCGGCATGCGAGGTGCGGCCGGTGAAGCTGAAGTCGGCGCGCGTGTTGGCCAGCGACGGCGTCATCACCACTTCCCAGAAGCTCGACGGATGCCAGGTGATCGCGATGTCGGCATCCTCGAAGGCGCCCGACCGCACCATGAAGGCTTTCGCCGCGCCGCCTTCCTCCGCGGGGCAGCCATAGTAGCGCACGCGCCCAGGCACCTTGTTGGCCGCGAGCCAGTCCTTCACGGCGGTGGCGGCGAGCAGCGCCGCCGATCCCAGCAGATTGTGGCCGCAGCCATGACCATGGCCGTTGCTCTCGATCGGACGATGCTCGGCGATTCCGGCCTCCTGGCTGAGGCCGGGCAGGGCGTCGTATTCGCCGAGAAACGCGATGACCGGGCCGCCCATGCCCCATTCGCCCATCAGCGCCGTTGGGATGCCCGCGACCTTTTCCGTGATGCGAAAACCCTGCTGCTTCAGTTCTGCAAGATGTTCGGCCGCGGAGCGGGCCTCGGTGTAGCAGACCTCGGGCATGCCCCACACCCGGTCACTGAGCTCGATGAAACGGGTCTTGATCGCGTCGACGCCGCGCCAGATCTCGCTACGGTTGTCCATCTCCGGTCCTTGTCCTGTGCTGCCGATGGGAAGCCAATAGGGTTATCAGCTAAGTTCCCGGACGCCTAGCGACCCCCGCCGGGAGCAGCCATGCGGCATCTGCCAAGCCGCAGGCCGGCGTGCTATCCTTTGAGCAAACGGTGCTGCGATTGGGGGCAGCGCGATGTTTTCGGCAGCGCAACGTAAATCGGTTTGCCGTACGTTCTCACATTTCGGAACTGTCACTGTGCGTCGTTACCGCGTCAATCCAGAAACGATCGCTGGTGGGCCCGGTTCTCGCTGTCAGGAGCGCCCAACGCCATGCGTGCAGGACCCGCCACGATCATCGTTGCCTTACTGCTGATTCTCGCGGCCGCCGCCGTCTTTGCCTATCAGGGGCTGACCCTGCCCGGCGATCCGATGCCGAGAGAGGGCTGGATCGCGCTCACACTCGGCGTGGTGTTCTCGCTGATCGTGGGGATTGGGCTGATGGTGCTGTTGTTCTACAGCAGCCGCAGAGGCTACGACGAGCCATCGCATTTCAATACCCACGAGCGTCCTGACTGAGAACGCTTGCAGTTCAAGCCGGTCGCGGCGGGTGTTGTGTGCGCGGATGACGGTCGTGCAGGAGCTTTGCGAGGTCGTGGCGAAGATCGTCCTGACCGCGCATCGCAGTCTCGAACAACGCCTCCTGGAGATCGCGCGGCATGTCGCCCCAGACGCTGATAGCGGCGTTTCCGAGCAGCAATGCGTATAGGTCGTCGTCCATGCGGCACCTCCGAACGAGGCTACGTCCGGGCGCCGAGAAGGTTCCAAGCCGGCTACTGAGTGGTGAACAGGACGACCGCAATCGCAACTGAGGCCGCAATGGCCGATACCGTACCGGCTGTCGACAGCACGCCCATGCGCCGCAGCACGGCTGCGAACACGATGATGATGGGCGTCGCCGTGACGAGGCCGAGCTGTGCTTCGCTCATGGGGGCTGCTCCTGAAGGTGCTGGTCCTTAGCGCGTCCGGGTGCCGCGCAGTTTGCGCGCCGACAAAGAGGACGTCTGCTTCTCTGCCTAGCTTGCCGACGTCCAACCGGAGATGAAAATGTCGGCAATCGTGGGGGAGGAGGAACAGGAACGTTGGGGCGTGTTCGACGGCCTGCCCGGCGATCCCATGATGTGGGTGCTGATCCTGAGCGAGCTCGTCGCTTTCGGCCTTCTGCTGGGCGCGTTCGTGGTGGCGCGGTCCGTCCACCCCGTCGTTTTCGCAGCCGGGCAGGCGCTACTCGACAGCCGGCTCGCCGCCGTGAACACGATCGTGCTGGTCACCAGTGGCTGGGCAGCTGCGCGGGGCGCTGCGGCTGCGCGGAATGCGTCGCCGATCATTGCACGCCGCTGGATCGCCGTGGCCATGTTGCTGGGCGCCGCGTTCATCGCGATCAAGCTGTCCGAGTATGGCGGTGAGATCGCCGCCGGCGCGGGTCTCGAGACCTCTCCCTTCTTCACGCTCTACTTTCTGCTGACGGGCTTTCACCTGCTGCACGTTCTGCTCGGCATCGTGATCCTGGCGGTCGTCGGCCGCAGCGCCACCGTCAACGGCGTCGAGACCGGGGCCGCATTCTGGCACATGGTCGATCTGGTCTGGATCGTGATGTTCCCGATCCTCTATCTGGTGCGCTGAGCCATGGTCCGCGATCGGCTCAATCTGGCCTGGCTCCAATTGCTCAGCCTCGCCATCGCCACGCTTGGGGCCTCGCTGCTGCTGCCGGGCAGATGGCTGGTTGACGCGCTCGTCCTCTCGCTCGCCGCCGCGAAGGGCAGGGTGATCGTGCTGGACTATCTCGGCCTGCGCAATGCGCCGGCGCTGTGGCGCGGTCTGCTGACGGCATGGCTGACCGGCCTCCTAGCTCTTGCCGGCCTCGCGGTCGCCTTCCGCGCGCTCGTCTGACCGGCCCATCGCCGCGCTCATTGCGCCCCGACAAAGAGCCTTCGGGCATCGCCGATAGATTGCTTCCACACCATCGAGTTTCACCAACCGGAAAGGATGTGTCATGGCGGAACGCCTGACCAAGTCGGCCGCGCGGAACGTCTTCTACGGCGGTTCGGCCTTCTTTTTTGCGATCTTCATCGGGCTGACCGCGCACAGCCACTACTACATGGTCACGACCTCGACCAATGCCGCCACGCTCTCGGATGGCGTCGCGCGCGGCAAGCACGTCTGGGAGAGGAACTCCTGCATCAACTGCCACACGCTGCTCGGCGAGGGCGCCTATTTCGCGCCCGAGGTCGGCAATGTCTGGGACCGCTGGGGCGGTCGCGAGGATCCGGCCGCTGCGCGTGAGATGCTGAAATCCTGGATGCAGTCGCAGCCGTCGGGCGCGCCGGGCCGGCGGCAGATGCCGCAGTTCAACCTCACCGACCAGGAGCTCAACGACCTCGCCGACTTCCTGCAATGGACCGACACGATTAAGCGCCAGGACTGGCCGCCGAACAAGGCCGGCTGAGCCGTCATCCCGACCTCCCTTCAGACAGAGAGACCATCGATGAAATATGAGACCCAGAAGGTCGCGATGCTGTATTTCTACGGCGCGCTGACGCTCTTCCTCGCCCAGGTCATCTTCGGCCTGCTCGCCGGCACGATCTATGTGCTGCCCAACACGTTGTCGGTTCTGCTGCCGTTCAACATCGTCCGCATGATCCACACCAATGCGCTGATCGTGTGGTCCCTGATCGGCTTCATGGGGGCGACCTATTTCCTCCTCCCCGAGGAGACCGAGACCGAGCTCTACAGCCCGCTGCTCGCCAAGATCCAGTTCTGGATGTTCTTCGGCGCCGCAGCCGCGGCGGTGGTCGGCTATCTCTTCCATTACCACGAGGGGCGCGAGTTCCTGGAGCAGCCCTTCATCATCAAGGTCGGCATCGTCATCGTCTGCCTGATGTTCCTGTTCAACGTCACCATGACGGCGCTCAAGGGCCGCAAGACCACGGTGACCAACATCCTGCTGTTCGGCCTCTGGGGCGTCGCGATCTTCTTCCTGTTCGCCTTCTACAACCCGACCAATCTCTCGGTCGACAAGATGTACTGGTGGTATGTCGTGCATCTGTGGGTCGAGGGCGTCTGGGAGCTGATCATGGCCTCGGTGCTGGCCTTCCTGATGATCAAGCTCAACGGCATCGATCGCGAAGTGGTCGAGAAGTGGCTCTATGTCATCGTCGGGCTGGCGTTGTTCTCCGGCATCCTGGGCACCGGCCATCACTTCTACTGGATCGGCGCCCCCGGCTACTGGCAGTGGATCGGTTCGCTGTTCTCCACGCTGGAAGTTGCGCCGTTCTTCACCATGGTGATCTTCACGGTGCAGATGACGCTCAAGGCCGGCCGCAGGCATCCCAACCGTGCCGCGCTGCTGTGGTCGGTCGGCTGCTCGGTGATGGCGTTCCTCGGCGCCGGCGTGTGGGGCTTCCTGCACACGCTGTCCTCGGTGAATTACTATACCCACGGCACCCAGGTCACCGCGGCGCACGGCCATCTCGCCTTCTTCGGCGCCTATGTGATGCTGAACCTCGCGGTGATGGCCTACGCGGTGCCACAGCTGCGCCAGCGAGCGCCCTACAACCAGTGGCTCTCGATGGCGAGCTTCTGGATCATGTGCACGGCGATGATGACGATGACCTTCGCGCTGACCTTTGCCGGCATCATCCAGGTGCATCTGCAGCGCGTGCTTGGCCAGAGCTACATGGATGTGCAGGACCAGCTCGCGATGTTCTACTGGGTGCGGCTCGGCTCCGGCGCGTTCGTCGCGATCGCGGCGCTGATGTTCGTCTGGGCGGTGCTGGTGCCCGGCCGCGCCAAGCAGGCGGTGATCCCCGGCGCGCTGCAGCCCGCCGAGTAGACGCTGGCAGGCGGCGGCCTCGGCGCCGCCGTCTGCTTCCCTTGATTTCGGAGAGTGATCATGAAAGCCGCGCTTCACGCGATCGACCCCGCCACCGTCTTTCCCGCCTACACGCCGACCGCCAGCGAATGCATGCTGTTCGAGCAGGCTTTCCGGCACCGGCTGCCGGTGCTGCTGAAGGGGCCGACCGGCTGCGGCAAGACCCGCTTCGTCGCCCACATGGCGGCGCGGCTCGGCCTGCCGCTGCACACGGTGGCCTGTCACGACGATCTCACCGCCGCCGATCTCACCGGGCGCTATCTGCTCAAGGGCGGCGACACCGTGTGGACGGACGGGCCGCTGACCCGCGCGGTGCGCGAGGGCGGCATCTGCTATCTCGATGAGGTCGTCGAGGCGCGCAAGGACGTCACCGTCGTGCTGCATCCCCTCACCGACGACCGCCGCATGCTGCCCCTGGAGCGCACCGGCGAGGAGCTGATGGCGCCAGCCGGCTTCATGCTCGTCGTGTCCTACAATCCGGGCTACCAGTCGCTGCACAAGGCACTGAAGCCGTCGACGCGCCAGCGCTTCATCGCGATTGAGTTCGGTTTCCTCCCCGCAGAGCAGGAGATCGCGGTTGTCGTGGCCGAGAGCGGCCTGTCGCCGGAGCGTGTGCGGCCGCTGGTGGCGCTGGCGCATCGCTTCCGCGCGCTGCAGGGCCACGATCTGGAGGAGGGCGTCTCGACGCGGCTCCTGGTCTATTGCGCGACCCTGGTCGCGGCCGGCACGCCCGTCACCGATGCCGTGCTCGCGGCCATGATCGAGCCGCTCACTGATGACGCCGACGTCAAGGCTGGCCTGCGCGAGGTCGCGCACGCCGTGATCGGGTGAGCCATGCTCGATTTCCTCGAACTGGAGGAGACCGTCGGCCGCGCCTGGCATCGCCTCGTCGGAACGACGTCGAGCTATCCGGTCCATCCCGAGCACGCCGTGGCGCTCGCCGACATCAGCGGCCGCATCGCCGTGATGTTTCGCGCGCTCGGCGGCGAGACTGGTGTGCAAATCGCCGGCGCCAAGGCGCGCAAGTCGGGTCACCGGCTCGGCTGGCGCCAGCGCATCGGGCTTGGCGACGAATGCCTCGACCAGGCCGGGCGCGACGGCGCGACTGTGTTCCTGCCCGAGACCATCGCCCTGCTGCCGGATCGCGTGCTCAATGCGCAGCTCTATCACTGGCTGGCGGCATGGTTTGCGACCATGCCGGTGGAGCCGATCGCGCAGACGGATCCGCTGCGGCGTGATCTCCTGGCCCTGCGCCGTGCCGGCGAGACGAC
>JBARNF010001289.1:0-2357 GCA_049802835.1 Bradyrhizobium sp. | reverse complement strand
ACCGCACGCAGACCATTCGCGCCAGCGTTCACGACATGCAGCTCACGATCGGCGCAACCATTGTTCTGGTGATGATGGTCGTTTTTCTCTTTTTGCGACGCGCGGCGCCAACAGCGGCGGCCGGCGTGACGGTGCCGCTCGCGCTGTCCGGCACCTGTGCGGCGATGTGGGTGGCCGGCTTTTCGATCGACAACCTTTCACTGATGGCGCTGGCGGTGAGCGTCGGCTTCGTCGTCGACGACGCTATCGTCATGATCGAAAACGCATTCCGCCACCTCGAACGCGGCGCATCGCCGTTGCGGGCAACGCTACAAGGCGCACAGCAGATCGGCTTCACGGTGGTGTCGATTTCGGTGTCGCTGATTGCCGCCTTCATCCCGCTGCTGTTCATGGGCGGAATCGTCGGGCGCCTGTTCCGCGAGTTCTCCGTGACGCTCGCTTTCGCCATCGCCATCTCGACCGTGGTGTCGTTGTCGGTCACGCCGATGATCTGCGCCTATTTCGTCCATGAGCCACCGAGCCGCGACGCCACCTGGCTCGACCGCCGGGTCGAAGGCCTGCTGTCCCGCCTGATCCGCTTCTACGACCGCACGCTCACCTTCGCGCTTGCGCATCGCGCGCTGATGCTGATCGTGTTTGTTGCGACCATCGCGCTCACCATCGGGCTCTATATCAAGGTGCCGAAAGGCTACTTCCCGCAGGACGACACCGGACTGATCTTCGGCGGCACCGAGGCCTCGACCGATATTTCCTTCGAGGCAATGGAGCAATTGCAGCGCAAGGCGATGGATATTGTCCTTGCCGATCCGGCCGTCGCAGGGCTGGGGTCTTCAGTCGGCGCCTCGCCGTTCAACGCCTCGGTCAACCGCGGGCGATTGTTCATCAGCCTCAAGCCGCTGAACCAGCGCGGCAATATCAGTACACAGCAGGTGGTGAACCGCATGCGCAACAGACTCAACCAGATCCCCGGCATCCGCGTTTTCATGGTGCCGGCGCAGGATCTGCGTGTCGGCGGGCGGCAGAGCGATTCACAATATCAATTCACGCTGTGGAGCGCGGATATCGACGAATTGCAGAAGTGGGTCCCGAAGGTGGTCGACCGCGTGAAGCAACTACCCGGCCTCATCGATGTCACCACCGACCGCGAACAAGGCGGACTGCAGGCCAATATAACGATCGATCGGCCGGCGGCGGCGCGCTTCGGCGTGCGCGTGCAGGACATCGACAATGCGCTCAACAATGCGTTTTCGCAGCGGCAGATTTCGACCATCTATGGACCACGCAACCAATACCGCGTGATTCTGGAAGTCGACCGCTCCTATCAGCGGGATCCGACCGACCTCAGCCGCGTCTACGTCCCAGGTAAGGGCGATGCGCAGGTGCCGCTGTCGGCCGTGACACAGTATGAGCGGGGGATAGCGCCGCTGGTCGTCAACCACCAGGGTCAGTTTCCGTCGGTGACGATCACCTACAATCTGGCGCCGAACACCACGATCGACGAAGCCACCGCGACGCTTGAACAGGCGGTCGCCGAGATGCATCTCCCCGACATCATCCATGCCGATTTTTCCGGCGATGTGCAGGCCTTCAAGCGCGCGGTCGGCGCGCAGCCATTGCTGCTCCTGGCTGCATTGATCGCGGTCTATATCGTGCTTGGCGTGCTGTATGAGAGTCTCGCGCACCCGCTGACCATCATCTCGACATTGCCATCAGCTGGTCTCGGCGCGCTGCTCGCGCTCGAGATCTCCGGCACGGAATTGTCCGTGATCGCCTTCATCGGCATCATCCTGCTGATCGGCATCGTGAAGAAGAACGGAATCATGATGGTGGACTTCGCCCTCGACGGCGAACGGCGGCTCGGCCTGTCGCCGCAGCAAGCCATCCATGAGGCCTGCATTGCGCGATTCCGGCCGATTTTGATGACCACGCTTGCCGCTATGCTGGGGGCTTTGCCGCTGGTCATCGCCATCGGCCCTGGCTCGGAATTGCGGCGGCCGCTCGGCATCACCATCATCGGCGGCCTTCTGGTGTCGCAGGTGCTCACACTCTACACGACGCCGGTGATTTACCTGCTCCTCGACCGGCTGCATCGCAGGTTGGGCGGCACGACCTTTACCTTCATCCGCCGCCGCCCGCCCCCACTCCAGCCGGCGGAGTAATATCAAACACCCAGGTAGCGATGCTGCACGTCGGGCGCGGCGGCAAGCTCCTGCGATGAGCCCTTCCACACCACGCGCCCGCGCTCGATCAGGAAATGCCGGTCGGCGACTTTCATCAGCGCGCCGACATTCTTGTCGATCACCAAAATCGACAGGCCCGATTCCTTCAGGCTTGCGAGGCAGCGCCAGATTTCCGCG
>JBARNF010001288.1:0-6497 GCA_049802835.1 Bradyrhizobium sp. | reverse complement strand
CCACCTCGGTATCGCCGAGATAGGTCGTGGCGCAGTCCGGATAGAACGGGATGTAGGCTGCGAACTGCAGCCCCGAATTGTTCCAGCGCTTGTGGAAGCGCTCGAGGCTGGCATACAGCGCCGCCTGGCCACCGCGCGAGAAACCCATCAGCACGATGCGCTCGGGATCGACGCGCGGATGTTTCGCCAGCACGTCGAGCGCATGATAGATGTCGAGGATCAGGTTCAACCGGCCGAGCTGCGCCTGGTTGGTGCTGGTCGCGGTGATGCCGCGTCCGGTGAAGCCGTCGATCACGAAGGTCGAGACGCCCATCGCGTTGAAGGTGCGGCTCCACGCCGCGATGTTGGCGCCGACGCCGCCAGACCCATGCATCAGCACCACCACCGGCAGCTTGCCGCTGCCCTGCGCGACGCGCAGCTCGCCCACCACCGTGACCGGCTTGCCGTTGTCGTCGCCGGACAGGAATTGCCGGTCTGATAGCGTGAGCGATGGGATCGGATACATCTCGATCCGGGCGGGCGTGTCCTTCGTGATGCCTTGTGCATTGGCGCTGCTGGCGAGGCCGAGCGCGGCCAGCAGCATCGGCGCGGCCATTGCTGCGATCATGCGCAGGGGATGCTGACCGCGGTGTGTCGCAGGTGTCAAACTGAAACGAGCGCACGCGGCAAACATAGCCGGTGCGGCACCAATGTGTCGCTCCATGGCCGTCCTCCTGGCTCGCCGCTTGTGGCGCGGCTTTGCAGGCAAGTAGAACGAGGGATCACGAGGCTGTCAAACAGCGTCGTGAGCCGCGCGGAGCGGCAGCGGTGGACAACGCGGCGCGTGGTGCGCTGCGGGAGTTTTGCTCCCTACAGAAAGTTGGCCTGAAAGCTCGTCGCCATCAACGAGACATGCGCTTCGAGCGGAGGTCGCAACTCGAAGGCTCGCGGATTCCGCGCGAAATTCCACAGTCGCACCAGCCGCCAGTCGTCGCGGCGCGCCTCGGCAACCGCCAGCTCATTGCGTGTGATGTGAAACGGCGTCCGTTCCCAGCCATTGGTCGTCTTGACCTCGATCAGCCGATCCCGTCCGTCCGGCTCAAAGCTTTTGATATCATAGCCGGCGCCATCGCCGTCGACGTCGGACACCCATCGTATTTGGCGAGCGAGATCGGTCCGACCTGCGGCGAGCAGGGTCGCGCGCTCATGCCCAATGACGCGCTCCTCTCCCGCACGGCCAAGCGCGCGATTGCGAGCGTCGCGCGCGCCGACGTCGTATTTTCTGGCAATCGCGGTCATCTGCTCGAGCTCTTCAGGCGGAGGTGCATTGCTGTGCGTCGGAGGCGGCCCGATCCACAAACTCGCGATCTCCTCGAACGATGATCCAGAAACGACGTCAGCCGCTCGGGTGACCCGCGCGAGCCAATCGGGATGAAAGTCCAACCACCGAACCACGGCGCCGACGAGCGAAGCCTGGAAGTTGAATGCAGGCTTGTATCCGGAAAGCCATTCCTCTCCGAGGCCCTTGAGCACGGCGCTGATATTCTGATGTTTGTACTCGATCGAACCGCGCGGCCGCCCGGTCACCGCTTGAAGGGCCCGGTTGTGCTCGGCCTTGCTGTAGGAGCGCCCTGCGATATCATCCCCGAGCATCGCGAAATAGTCGGCGACGATCGCATCGTTCTGCGCGTCCGTCCAGTCACCGGCCATCGATGTCTTTCTTGGAGGAAAGGTTGAAGAGCAGCGTAGCTGCTCGCAACGATAGCGCAAAAAGGCAGAGGCAACTAGCGCATTGGTCCGGCGAACTCGACGATGCATTCTCTTAGGCCTCGAAACTGGTACATGCATGCTTCATGATGCGCTCGTGTCGGACCCGAAGGCGAAAGGCACCGAAATGCGGCGGCGGGACATCTTGAGAGGGCTGTTCGCCGCTGCGCTCGAGGCGGCCATGCCACGGAGAGCGGAAGCGGTGACACCGGCCATCCGCGCTGCTCCGAAGTGACCTGCAGTTGACGGTTCGTGTGAACTGGAGGAAGGGAGGAGCTTACTCCGCACTGAATCTGGGTCGCTTTACGATGTCCAATAAGCTGGCGCGTCAAGAATCTTGCCCGAAAAGGAAGTTGACGCTCTCAGAGCGAATGGCGCGCATCCGGAAGACCGACACAAAGCCAGAAATGATAATCAGGCGACTGGTTCACGGCATGGGTTACCGGTACCGATTGCATCAGGCGCGCTTGCCCGGGAATCCTGACATTGTGCTCGCGCGACATCGGAAACTAATTTTCGTGAATGGATGCTTCTGGCATCGGCATGATTGTCCAGCCGGTCGAAAGCTGCCGCGATCCAAGCCAGAATATTGGGGCCCTAAGCTTGCAGGCAACCGAAAGCGAGACGATGAAAATGTTGCAAGGCTCAAGGAAATGGGTTGGGAAGTCCTTGTCATTTGGGAATGTGAGCTCGCTCACCGGGCGCAAATCGTCGAGCAACTGAGGAGTTTTCTTGAGTCTCGAGTCCGATGATTTCAGCTGATATACTTGGCCTTCGCAGACCAGCGCACCTATTGATTAAGTCAGCTGATCCAGCACGACCTCCGCTTGTGCCGAGAAATGTCCCGCAGCTACCCGGATATTGTTATCGATCCGCCCACGACAGCTCGCGTGAGCGGGTAGCTCTGTTGTCAGTGCGAATCTAAACTCCCAATGCTCGGTGATTGGATGCAGACATGCGGCGACAATTTGGAAGTCGCTTGAAGTATAGTAGCGTGAGCATGGGTCTGATTTTGCAGCACGAGTACGCTGGAAGTCGAGCTTTGGTATTCCTCCAGCATAGGTCGTGCGCAGCACATTCTTGCACTCGATAAGGATTGGGTTGCTGCCTTTCCAGCGCAAGCTGATATCTGGCCTTCCATCGCCCTGTAGTCGCATGCACTCGGTTACGCCAGCAACCGTCTTGAGATAGGCTTCAAGGTGCGTCTCAGCGACCCAGCCACGCACAGCCATCTTCAACCGCGTGGCTGATGAGATTAGGTCGAACAGAGCGTCTGGCTCAATCTGCAGCTCGTCTAGCAACGTATGGCTCGCCACGTGGAGAAATGTTGGCTCGGAGGATCTTCGGCGCTCTTGAAGCGAGTTGAACTTGTCGGCGATCAGATGTCGTTCGCCTGGGTCTAAGCCGACGGCGATACGCTCAAGCAGGATAAGATCAAGTAGGCGCTCTGGCTTACCGCCGATCAAGAGCTCCGTGCGCGCGTCTGTTAGCTCAGCAGCACGTCGATCCCTTGTCTTGGGCTCTCTCCGATCGCGCTCCCATGCCACCCAACCGTTTGCTTCAATTTGCGCAATGTGCGCAGCTTTGAACTCGACTGATCGCGACATCGGCGAGGGATTGTTGAGCAGAGGATCAGCTGCAACAAAGATTTTGCGTGCCGGATCAATCCCGAGAAAGATGGTTGTGACCACACCGTGCGGATCTACAGCGACGTCCAGCACACCTTTAAGGTCGCCGCCGTACTTGATTTGAAAGCGGTGCTCGTCTTGAGGCCTGTTCAAGGTCGGCTCGGCATTGGCGAAGAATGCATAGGCCAACACGCTGAGACGCTCTCCTCCTGGAAGGTCGAACACAATATAGAATGGTGCGCGGTTGGGGGAGCCCATGTGGCGAATGGTGCATCCGCGAGCCTCAAGCGCCTCGCGGATGAATTGAAGCAATGGAGCCTTGTCGTGAGCGCTGACGGAGTAGACCTTCCAGGAGAAGGCGCCGTCTTCGCCGATTGAGACGTCATCGTGGCTCATTGGTTGGTCCTCGTCGGCTGCAATGCCCAGTGGATGACGGCGATGAGGTCGATCCCGCGGATTGTGCCGCGCTATCATACAGTGCACAGATTCGCGGTAATACGCCCACGTGCCAGGCTGTATGCGCATTGACAGGTGTCGGTGTCGTGTTCTACTTTCGTTCTTAGGTGTGCCGTGCGGGGAAGCAAGAGAAATGCTTAAGGCGATCAGCTTGTTCACGGGCGTCGGCGGACTAGACTTCGGCTTCGAGGCGGCTGGGTTTGAAACGTCGGTGGCTGTCGAAATGGATGCCGTCTGCTGTCTTACGCTCCGTCGGAACCGCGACTGGCCGGTGATCGAGCGCGACATTCATGAGGTCACCTCAACCGAGCTTCTGCGAACGGCCAAGCTGAAGCCGGGCCAAGCTGATGTGCTGATCGGCGGTCCGCCTTGTCAGCCTTTCTCGAAATCTGGGTATTGGGCGCGTGGCGATGCCATGCGGCTTGACGATCGCCGTGCCGATACGCTTGGGGCTTATCTTCGGATTTTGCGTGATGCTCAGCCCAGAACCTTCTTGCTCGAGAACGTATACGGGCTCGCGTACAAGGGGAAGAGCGAAGGTCTGGATCGTATCCTTGCCGGCGTTGAGCAGATTAATCGTACGACAGGAGCACGGTATCGTCCGACATGGCAGGTAATCGATGCGGCGAGCTATGGTGTCCCGCAACATCGCGAGCGCGTGTTCATCGTTGCGAGCCGTGATGGCAAAGAATTCAAGTTCCCAAAAGTAACACACGGCACGCCCGACGACCTCTTGTTAGGCACCGACCTCGAGCCATACCGGACAGCGTGGGATGCCCTTGGTGACCTACCGGAGCGGCCGAACGATCCGTCTCTTCGAATGACTGGCAAATGGGCCAATCTCTTGCCGAGCATACCGGAAGGTGAGAACTACCTTTGGCATACACCGCGCGGCGGCGGCATGCCGCTATTTGGCTGGCGCACGCGCTATTGGAGCTTTCTCTTGAAGTTGGCGAAGAATCGCCCGGCGTGGACGATTCAGGCACAACCGGGACCCGCCACCGGACCTTTCCATTGGACAAGTCGCAAGCTTTCATCGCTAGAGCTTTGCCGTCTGCAGACTTTTCCAGACGGGCTGGAGTTCGAGTGCGGACGGAACGACGTGCAACGTATGCTCGGCAATGCCGTGCCGTCTCTGGTTGCAGAAGTAATCGCCCGCGAGATCCGTAGGCAGCTCTTGAGCAAGCCGGTCAGAGCGAAAAAGCTAAAGCTACTACCGCCGCAGCGGGAGCCAACGCCGCCGCCGGAGCGCGTTGTCGAAGTACCAGTCGTGTATCACGATTTGATTGGTGATCATGCTGAACATCCGGGAGAGGGGCTTGGGAATAGGGCCCGGCAGAGAGTTGCCGCATAGGTGATGAAGGGCCAGTGTTGTTAGCTGCAATAGAGGTTGCTGTGGCTGCTGTTCTCTTGCGTTAACAAAGATGCGATTCATATTGATGGATGCAGCTCGTCGGCGCAGCGAACGCCGGTCATACGTTTATTCGCGATGACTACAAGAGATGCTTGGCTGGAACGGAACCCGGCACTGACGAGTTTGAGAGATTCAGATCGGACGAACCGGGCGTTGTCTAGTCAGTCGCCCCCCCCCCGACGGGCAATCCGCGCATGTCCCCCATTCCCAAACTGCCCGTCGTGCCAGTTTGTCGCGGACTAATCACTTGCACCGTCGGGCAAATCACCTGCACATTTCCGCGCATCCTGGCCCGCCAAGAGGGACGTTTCGCGATCGTCACGAACGTCGGACCGGGGATGCGATGGGCGCGTCGCTCCGCAGCCTGGTCTCACGATCGGGTCGACGAACGGAGCGATGCGACGGCGAAATGGTGTGGTCCTGGCCTCCCGATGCTGAGGCCAAGCCGGTGGTGACGATGATCCGCTGGCGACGGGGGCAAGACAGCCGGTCCCCGGGGAGAGCACCTATAAGTTGGCAAACCATCGCGCAGGGAAGGCCGGGATGTCCCAGCCGAACCTGTGGTCCTACCCCGTGCTTTTTCACTGCACGGGGGCCATGGGGGCGGCAGGCTCCCGGTCTTCCCTGCGCCTCTTCTTGTCAGGAGAGGTCTGAACCGATGCAGAGCCCGGGCGCGGATCCGCCGCGGGATCGCGACGCCATGACCTCAAAGCCACGCCTTCAAATCCATGCCTTCAAATCCATGACTTCAAATCCGCGACCTGCAACGCCATGACTTCAAGGCGGTTCGACACGTCGATCGGTGGCCGTGAACCCGCGCGTTGCCGGGCGCCGGTGGACTGCACCGGATGGCGCGACCGATCACGCCGCCGGGCGGCCGATCCGGCCGAGATGGGTGAAGCCGAAGCCATCGACGTATTTCAGGCCATAGCCGGCGAGCCGGTCGACGCCGATATGGGCGAGCCAGATGGTCGCGAGGTCAGTGAGGAGTGGCCGCTCCATGGCGAGCCCGAGCGCGAGCAGGGCAGCCGGCACCAGCGTGCTGTGGACGGCATTGTAGAGCACGGCGCCAACGCGCGGGCCCCGCAAATAGCCGGCAAAGCTGAGATCGGGCGCCAGGAACAGCGCCGCAAACAGCCACCACGACCCGCCCTGATGGGCGTAGAAGGTGATGGCGCCGGCCGCCAGCACCAGCCCTTCGATCCGAAGCAGCGTCCGGACGCTGCCCAGGGCGGCGCCTGGGGAGGCGCTGG
>JBARNF010001287.1:0-2074 GCA_049802835.1 Bradyrhizobium sp. | reverse complement strand
TATCGCCGGATTGGGGCGCCGTCATCGGCCATTGCGGCCATCTCAACGTTCATTTGATGATGCGAGAACTTGGCTGGTGGGACGGCTCGCCACTTCTTCTTACCTACGCGGATAAGATCGCAAATAGACCGTTTCTCTCGTTGATGAAAGATCGCTGTCCGACTTGGATTCTTGAAGAGGACGTAGGTTTTGCCATCTGGCACGAACTCGCGAGCCTCACTCCATTCGTAGGCGAACATCAGACATGCAAGGTCCCCGACGGACGCTCGATGAATTGGAATGACGCGGGCGCAATGGCTGTTGCCGAATGGGCACGGCAGGGCCGCGGCTTTCCCGTTCGCGACACGTATGACAAGCTTGCCGGATCGGACGACCGAATTTCGGAGCAGATTGTTCAGCTGCGCAAAAGCTGGGGGATGACGCCGGGTGACTGGTACGTTTGCCTGCACATGCGAGATGCGGCGACCCGTGGGAATGTCGAGGGTACGGGTGAATCGATCCGCAATACAGAATGGCGGAACTACCTGGATTCCGTGGAGCACATCCTGTCGATGGGAGGATGGGTCGTCAGAATGGGCGGCCCTAAAGCACCGCCGCTGCCGCCGATGGATCGGGTGATCGACTACGCCCATGCGGCAGAGAAGAGCCCAGAAATGGACATTCGCCTAGTCCGGAACGCCCGGATGTTTATCGGCACGACCTCAGGATTTTCCTATGTAGCCTCAAGCTTCGGCATTCCCTCGGCCATCGTTGACGCGATTTCCTCGATTGGGTTGCTTTGGACGACGCAAACTCGCTTCACGACGAAGCTGGTCCGAAGTCGAACAGGACGGACACTTTCTCTCGCCGAACTGACGTCAGACCGATTCCGCTGGTCGTTGGCAAACTTCGAGACTCTGGCACGAGCTGAGCTGATGGTGAAAGACAATAGCCCGGACGAGATTTTGGAAGCGGTGAAGGAAGTGCTGAACTTGGCGTCAGCCGAGTTGCCGTCGCTTGCGGAACCCTCGCTTCCAGCGTGGAAAGCCGGGTTTGAGATTCCGGACTTTTTCGGCGCAGCAAGTCCATCCAAATATTTTGTCGATAAGCATCGCGACTTGCTGCAATGCCCTGGCTAAATTTGGAAATTCACACGCAGGATGAGGGTTTCGCGGGCGCAATGGCATGAGAACCGACAGGCCAGATGTTTTTGCAGAGCGGCCATATCCACCTCTGCTCTCTCATACCTCATATCGCTCGGATATTGACGGCCTGCGCGCCTTCGCCGTCATATCTGTCGTCCTCTACCATGCCTTTTCGGCGCTCGTCCCGGGCGGCTTCTTCGGAGTCGACGTCTTCTTCGTGATTTCAGGCTACCTGATCACCGGCATCATTCATCCGCAGATGTGCGAGAAGCGGTTCCGCGTTGGCGACTTTTACATCCGTCGCATCCGCCGCATTTTTCCTTCGCTCGTTCTCGTCGTGGCCGCGACCTTTGCGTTGGCGTGGTTTCTCTTGCCGATGCACGAGATGAAGTTGCTGGGAGCCAATATTGCCGGCGGTGCGATCTTTGCTCAGAACTTCGTCCTGCTCGGGCAGGTCGGCTATTTCGATATGGCCGCCGATAAGAAGCCCTTGCTGCACCTCTGGTCGCTCGGAATCGAGGAACAGTATTACCTCATCTGGCCTCTGACACTGCTGCTTGTCCGGCGCTGCAATCTGAATGTGCTGATCGTATCGACCGTGCTCATGATCAGTTCTTTCGCACTATGCTTGATCATAGGCGCGAGGGCGCCGGATTACGCCTTTTATCTTCCAGTCACACGAGGCTGGGAGCTGCTAGTCGGCTCGGCCATAGCCTTGTGGCAGAGGGCCGGCAACGCTAGGCCTGCGCACAACACGTGCGACTTCTCTCTCTCGCGGGAGATGGTGGCCGCGGGCGGGGCTGTCGCGATTTCGATCGGCTTGTGGGGATACCGCTCCTGGATGACCGCCCCGGGCATGTTCACGCTTATCCCGGTGGTGGGTGCGGCTGCCCTGATCAGCGGCTCCGGCACGCTCGTCCACAAATATGTGCTATCGGCACGTCCCGCGG
>JBARNF010001286.1:0-2558 GCA_049802835.1 Bradyrhizobium sp. | reverse complement strand
TCTCTGCCCTGTTCAAAGACGGCATGAAGCTGGTCGAGGAGACGGCGGCCTATCTCGACGGCCCGGGCCGGGCGGAATCGAAAAAGCTCGAACGGGCGGCGGCGCTCACCTACGCGACCGAGAGCATGCGGCTGACCACGCGGCTGATGCAGCTCGCCTCCTGGCTGCTGCTGCACCGCGCCGTGAACGAAGGCGAGATGTCGCTCGCCCAGGCGAACAAGGAGAAGACCAAGGTCAAGCTCGCGGTGAGCGACCCGGTCGACGAGGACACGGCCGGTCTCCTGCCCGACAGCCTGGCGGTGCTGATCGAGCGGTCGCGCAAGCTGCAGGAGCAGGTGCGCCGGCTCGACGCCACCATCCACGCCCCGGTTTCCGACGAGGCGGCGCGCGGCAACCCGCTGGCGAGCCAGCTCGGCCTGCTCAAGGCGGCGTTCGAGCGCAGCGAGGGGTAGGCCTGAGCGATCGAAAACAACGAAGAAGACGACGGTCGTGACGAAGGCGGTGGACCGGGCAGACTAATCTTCGTAGTGGCGTCGGAGGTCCCGGACTTCCTCGCCGATGAGCGGTTCGTCGGCTAGGCGCTTGACGGCTTCCTGATGCCGCTCGGAGGCGGCACGCGAACGCTCCGGGAGATCGCCTGACGGATAACCTCGCGCGATGGTGGTCCACCATGCGTTCATCAGCATGATGAACTCAAGGCCCCTCTCAGCCGCCTCCTGGGTCCGGTACAGCCATTCGGCGGGACCGAGCAGAAGGCCAAGCTGCCCTTTCTGCGCGCTGGACAGCAGGAATCCGCGGTCGGTCCTCATGATGCGATATCGGTGATCCGTATCGCTTTCGGCGCGCACGACTTCGGCCATAGCCAGCCCCGTTAAATCAGGCTTTTAGGGCACCAGCAACGCCTACGAACGCAAGCAACGGGGCGTACTCTCCGGCATCGGCCGCTCTGAGAGCCGCGATATAGGAATCGCGCCGTTCGTTGGTGCGCTGAAGATCGTGACCCGCGGCCCAGTCGATCGGCTTGTGACCAAAGCGATCGGTAATGTAGGTGTCCGCGGCGATGCGAGCATGGCGCCCATTTCCGTTGGGAAAGGGGTGAATCTTGACAAGCCGGTGGTGATATCGCGCAGCCGCCTCAAGCGGTTCGAATGTCTTGTGTTCGCCCCAGTATGCGGCATCCTCCAGGAGCATTCGCAGCTGAACGCCGATTTGGAGCGGATCAACGCCGATATTCGTTTCCCTGTTTCGAAAGTGCCCGGCCCAGGTCCAGACGTCGCCGAAAAGACGGCGATGGAGCTCCTGCACGAAAGGCTCGGTAAGAATGTCGGACTTGCGGCGACGTTTCAGCCAAAGCAAGCCGTTCTGAATGTTAGCTTGCTCGAGTTCGTCCAGTTGGCCGCGCGTTGTGATGTGTTTGAATTTAAGCCCATCCATTTGTTCTGGATCGACAGGGGTTGCTCCCCCTGGTTCGTCAGCGATGGCTGTCATTTCTCGCTCCAGAGGTCGGCGGGCATGATACGGACGAGCTCTTGCGCGATCCGGTCCACCTCAGCCCTGTTTTTCTCTTCGGGAAGCGACTGACGCTCAAGCGCCATGTGAGTGCTTGCCTTTCCGACCAACGCTTCCGCCTTCTCTCGGGCCTGGGACGCAATGAGATCCTCGACGCGTCCTTGGGCGGGCACGACGGCATAGATAAAGCGGCACCCCATTCCCTCTGCCATTGTCTGCATGGTCTTGAGGGTCACGCCTCCGTAACGCTCCGCCTGCTCCGCCTGAGAAACACGCGCACGTGTAACGCCGAGCCGACGCGCAAGCTGTGCGGCCGACATGCCGAGCGCCTTGCGGGTTGTGGCTATCCAGCCCTCCGGGGGCGCAGTGATTTGCTGCCCGATGGCAGCCGCCACCTGGTCGACAATTGCCCGATACTGACGTGCAACGGTTTGCTTGAGACTCATGTCAATATAAACATTGACATTTTTTGGCACGATGTCAATTAAAAACTAGACAATCTCGGCAATTTGTCAATAAAAATATTGACATACAGCCATATTACGTCAACCTACTCCTTTACATTCTATCCGCTCTTCAGTCGGCGCCCTCGCTAGGCCCAAACGCTATCATTCCGGACGCGGCGAAACGGCCAACCGGGAATCCGTATTCGGCTGCAGCATGGAGTCAGGGTTCGCTGGCGCGCGCCCCGGAATGACGGCGTTGATGGGTGGTTACTTCAGGCCCAGGCTGGAGAACTTCTTCTGGAAGCGCGACACGCGGCCGCCGCGGTCCATGAGCTGCTGGGCGCCGCCGGTCCAGGCCGGATGCGATTTCGGGTCGATGTCGAGATGCAGCGTATCGCCGGGCTTGCCCCAGGTCGTGCGGGTCTCGAACTCGGTGCCGTCGGTCATCACGACCTTGACGGTATGGTATTCGGGGTGAATGTCGGGCTTCATGGCTAAAGGTCCAGCGCCGGGTCCGGCTTTTGTCCAGGTTGTGCGAGAAGTTGCGCGGTCTATAGCTCACGCGGCGCGGGGAGACAAGGAGCGGTATCCCGGATTGTCACC
>JBARNF010001285.1:0-8705 GCA_049802835.1 Bradyrhizobium sp. | reverse complement strand
GCGGCCCGGCGCGCGACGCTTGCGTGGCGCTGGCGGGGAAGGCCGCGCAGGCCATCGGCATCCGCTTCGCATCGATCGATGTGGTGCAGGTGAACGGAAGCTGGCAGGTGCTGGAGATCAACTCTGGCATGATGATGGAAGTGCTTGGCAAGTTCTATCCTGATCTGGTCTACACCGTGTACCGCACCGCGCTGGACGAGATCTTTGGGCGGCCGTGACAGATGCCATGGCTTCGACGATCAAATCAGTTGTTCGCGCCGCGGCTGTCGTCGAGGACGTGGAAGGCCTGCTCGAGCTGCGGCGAGATCGCCACGTTGAGCCGCTCCCCGGTCGGCAGGCGACCGACGAACCACTTGTTGTAAAGCGGAATCAGATCGTGGTTGGAGCCGAGCCTGCGGAAAGCGCGCTCGACCACGGCCGTAAGCTGCGGCTCGCCCTTGCGGAACATGATCCCGTAGGGATCGTAGGACAGATAGTCCCCGGTGACGCGGAATTTGTCTTGCGACTTGTGCCGCGCGATCAGGCCGGAGAGCAGGATGTCGTCGGTAGCGAACGCGTCGACCTTGCTGTCCACCAGCATCTGGTAGGACCGCTCGTGATCGGACGCCGTCACAACGCTGAGGCCAAGCGCGAACTTCTTGTCGACCTCGTGCATCGCCGCCTCATTGGTGGTGCCCTTGGTCACCACCACGGTCTTGCCCCTGAGATCGGTCGCCGCCGAGATCGCCGAGCCCTTCGGCACCATCAGCTTGGTGCCGGCGACGAACATCAGCGGCGAGAAAGCCACCTGCCTGGCGCGTTCGGCATTGGCGGTGGTCGAGCCACATTCGAGATCGATCCTGCCGTCCAGCACCGCGGCGATGCGGTCGTCGGAGGTTACCTTGACGTACTCGATCCGCAAGGCGGGATCGTCGACCTCGGTGCCGATCTCCTCGACGATGGCTTCGCACAATTCGAGGCTGTAGCCGATCGGCCGCCCCGCCTGATCCAGAAAGGAGAACGGCGGCGAGCTCTCGCGGTAACCGAGATGGACGACATGCCGCGACTTGATCGCGGCAAGCGTCGGCGACAGACCCTCGCTGCCGCTCTGCGCGACAACAGAGCGCGCGATGGCGAAAGCCAGCACCACTCCGGCCGCAACCGATGCGACGCGTGCGCGACAGCGCATGACCCCCTCCATCAGTTTCCGGCCATGGCTGGAACTTCGCCGGGAATCATGTCCGGCGGCACCACATCGGATGGCCCGAGCGCATGCTCCGGCCCGAGCTCACCTTCCCACTTCGCGACCACCGAGGTCGCGAGCGTGTTGCCGATCACGTTGGTGGCGCTGCGTCCCATGTCGAGGAAGGTGTCGATACCCATGATCATCAGCAGCCCGGCCTCCGGAATGCCGAACTGTGACAGCGTCGAGGCGATCACCACCAGTGACGCGCGCGGCACGCCGGCCACGCCCTTCGATGTCACCATCAAGGTCGCGAGCATGGCCAGCTGGGTCCCCAGCGACATCTCGATCTTGTAGGTCTGGGCGATGAAGATGCTGGCGAAAGTGCAATACATCATCGTGCCGTCGAGATTGAAGGAGTAGCCGAGCGGCAGCACGAAGCTCGATATGCGCTTCGAGGCGCCGAAGCGGTTCAGGCCTTCGAGTGTCTTCGGGTAGGCCGCTTCCGAGCTCGCGGTCGAGAACGCGATCATCAGCGGCTCGCGGATCAGCTTCAACAAATGGCTGTAGCGCGGCCCGATCACCACGAAGCCGACCACCACCAGGATCGCCCACAGGATCAGCAGCGACAAATAGAATCCGCCCATGAACACGATCAGCTTCCACAGCACGCCCAGCCCATTCTTGGCCACCGTCGCGGTGATCGCGGCCCAGACCGCGAGCGGCGCGAACAGCATGACGTAGCCCGTCACCTTGAGCATGATGTGGCCGATATCGTCGATCAACTGCAGCAGCGTCTTCGACCGCTCCGGCAGCGCGCCCATGGCGACCGAGAAGAACACCGCGAAGATCACGATCTGCAGGATCTCGTTCTGCGCCATCGCATCCGCAATCGAGGTCGGAATCAGATGCGTCAGGAATTTCTCGACCGAGAAGGCCGAAACCGGCAGGCCTGTGGATTGGGTCTTGTCCGGCAGGGTTCCCGGGAAGTTCGCACCGGGCTGCAGCAGATTGACCATCACGAGGCCGAGCAGAAGCGACACGAAGGAGGCGCTGATAAACCAGCCCATCGTCTTGGCGAAGATGCGCCCGAGCTTCGCGCCGGACCCCATGTGAGCGATGCCGCCGACCAGGGTCGCAAACACGAGCGGCGCGATGATCATCTTGATCAGGCGCAGGAACAGCATGGCGATCAGGTTGATGTCGGCGGCGAGCTCAGCCCGGCTGTCGGGCATCAAATTGAAGATCAGCGTCCCCATCACGATGCCAAGCACCATCGCAATCAGGATGTATTGCGTGAACCTGTTCGACATTCCGTACCCCCAAGCAGAACTCCCGGCTGGGTTGAGTTTGGCAGAATTTGACAAGGGCGCAATATGTCGCAGCCTGTTAGGACGCGGATTTGCCGATGCTACTTCCATGCGAGATGAGTCTGCAGCGCACAATCTGTGCAGGTGACTACCTAGCGCGCCAAGATTTGCATGAAGAACCGGCAAGACGGCCGGCCCGAGGGCGAGCGACGGACTGGGGAACACGCCGACGGCGCTGATCGGCCTTCCGGCCGGCGAGAACCGCGGCCGATGCATGGTCCCGGGTCGAGCCGTCCCCACGGCCGCAGATTCCGCTGGCGCCTGCCGCGCCGACAGATTAGGCTCCGATCCAAAATAAACAGTATACTGTCAATTGGGAGATCGCCCTTGCGCATCGCCGTTCTCGGCGGCGGCCCTGGCGGGCTGTATTTCGCCTATCTCTGGAAGAAGCGGCATCCCGCCGCGGTGGTCGATCTGTTCGAGCAGAACCCGGCCGGCGCGACCTGGGGCTTCGGCGTCGTCTTCTCCGACCAGGCTCTGGAGTTCCTGCGCGCCGACGACCCCGGGACCGTGGACGCGATCGCGCCGCACATGGAGAGCTGGCGCAACATCACGCTCAACCTGCGCGGCGAGAGCGTCGAGATCGACGGCGTCGGCTTCTCCGCCATCGGCAGGCTCGAGCTGCTCAGACTGTTGCAGGCGCGCGCCGAAAGCGCCGGGGTTATCGCGCGCTACGGCACGGCCATCCAGTCGCTGGATCAGCTCGCGGGCTACGACCTCGTCGTCGCCGCCGATGGCTTGAACTCGCTGGTGCGGCGCGGCTTCGAAGGCGACTTCGGCTTCTCCGTCTCCTACTCCAGCAACAAGTTCGCCTGGTACGGCACCAGCAAGACGTTCCCTACGTTGTCGCAGACGTTCGTCGCGACCGGGCATGGCACCTTCAATGCGCATCATTATCGCTACGCCCCCAACATGAGCACATTCCTGGTCGAATGCGATCGCGCCACCTGGCAGGCCTACGGTTTCGCCGAAAAGTCCGTCGACGAGTCTCGGCGCATCTGCGAGCAGATCTTCGCTGCTACGCTCGACGGCCACGCGCTCGTCTCCAACAGGTCGGTCTGGCGCAACTTTCCCTGGGTCTGGAACGAGTATTGGTGGCACCGGAACATGGTGTTGATCGGCGATGCCCTGCATACCGCGCATTTCTCCATCGGTTCCGGGACGCGGCTCGCGATCGAGGATGCGATCGCGCTGGCCAAGGCGCTCGATGCCGAAAGCAAACTCTCGGATGGCCTCGCCCGCTACCAGGCCGAGCGGCAGCCGGTCGTCAAGAAACTGGTCACCGCCGCCCGCACCAGCGCGGATTGGTACGAGTCATTTCCTGCGCACATGAAGCTCGACCTGATGGATTTCGCCTACAGCTACATCACGCGTTCGGGGCGGATCGATGATGGTCGGCTGCGGGCGATGGCGCCGCAATTCATGGCGCGCTACGCGGCGGCCCGGGGCATGGGAGACCGCCGATGACCGCCGAGATCGCCGATCATGTGCCCAGCGACAGCGCCGGCGCGCGCGAAATCGGCTTCGCCATTCCGGCCCGCTACAACGCCAGCCGTATCCTGTTCGACAACCTCGCCAACGGCAACGCGAACCGGCTCGCGCTGACCGGTCCTGCAGGCCAGCGCAGCTATGCCGAGCTCTGCGCCGACGCCTGCCGCTGGGGCAACGGCTTCACTTCCCTCGGATTGACGCGCGGCGACCGCGTTCTTCTGTTCCTCGACGACACGCCGGCCTATCCGGCCGCTTTCTTCGGCGCGGTGCGCGCGGGCTTCGTGCCGCTCCTGATCAACACGCTGACGCCGCCGGACCTCCTGCAGTTCTATCTGGCCGATTCCGGCGCCAAGGTCGCGGTAGTCGACGCCGAGTTCGCCGCGCGTTTCGACCGTCAAGCCTGCGCGGATACGGTCCTGCAGACGCTGATCGCCGTCAACGGCGAGACGCCGGCAACGGCCGCGCCGTCGGCGGTCACGGCCGATCAATGGCTGCCAGACTTCGCCGATCAGCTTGCGGAAGCCGACACCCACCGCAACGAGATGGCATTCTGGATGTACTCGTCCGGCTCTACCGGCCGGCCGAAAGGCATCGTCCATCTGCAGCACGACATGGCGTATAGCGAGCAGGCCTTCGCCCGCAACGTGCTGCGGCTGAAGCCGGACGACATCTGCTTCTCGGTGCCGAAGATGTTCTTCGCTTACGGCTTCGGCAATGCGATCACCTTTCCATTCTCCGCCGGCGCAACGACATTGCTGCTGCCTGGGCAACCGAAGCCAGCCGCCATCTTTGAAGCGATCCGCCGCTTCCGTCCGACCGTGTTCTTCGGCCTGCCGACGCTCTACACCGCACTGACCAAGGCCGACGGCGCGAAGGCTGCCGACTTCACGTCCCTTCGCTTGTCGGTCTCCGCGGCCGAGGTGCTCTCGGCCGACGTTTTCAACGGCTGGAAGAACCTGACCGGCCTGGAGATCGTCGAGGGTCTCGGCTCGACCGAAGTGCTGCACGTCTATCTCTCCAATCGCGAGGACCGTAAGAAGCTCGGCGCGGCCGGCCTGCGCGTGCCCGGTTACGAGATCGCGCTGCGCGACAGCGACGGACGCGATGTCGGCACCGACGAGGAGGGCATTCTCTGGGTTCGTGGCGATTCGAACACGCCGCTCTACTGGAATCGGCCGGACAAGACCGCGGAGTCCATCCGCGACGGCGGCTGGATCTACACGGGAGACCGCTTCGTGCGCGATGCCGACGGCTTCCACTTCTTCCGCGGCCGCGCCGACGATCTCGTCAAGATCTCCGGGCAATGGGTGTATCCGCTCGAGGTCGAGCTCTGCCTCACCGAGCATCCGGACATCAGGGAATGTGCCGTGTTTGCGCACGAACTGCCGGACCGCCGCATCAGCCTGAAGGCGGTCGTGGTGACCAACGACAGGACCCATGACCAGCCGACGATCACCAAGGCGCTGCAGGACTACGTCAAGGCGAAGCTGCTGCCCTACAAATATCCGCGCGAGATCGTCTTCGTCGACGAACTGCCCAAGACCGGCACCGGCAAGATCGACCGGCAAGCGGTGATGCGGCTGTGAGAGAGCACCGCCCAAACCAGGCCCACCGGCGCCTGCGATCAACCGGCCTTGCCGAGATGCTCCAGCGCATCCTCGGCGCGCAGCGGCACCCGCGAAACCTCGTTGTTGAGATCGACGAGCTGCGACAGCAACACCATCAGCGCCTTGCGATCGGCCGGTCGCAGCGGCGCCAGCATACGCGCCTGCGCGCGATCGACAGACGGCATGATGTTGCGCAACAGCGCCCCGCCTGCCCTGGTCAAATAGAGCAGCTTGACTCGTTTGTCGTCGGGCGAAGGCTTGCGCTCGATATACGCCTTGGTCTCGAGCCGCTCGATCACGCTGCCCAGCGTCGAACGGTCGAAGGCGATCACGGAGGACAGCCGCGTGGCATCGATGCCCGGATGGTTCTGAATGGCAACCAGTGCGGCGTATTGCACCGGCGTCAGATCAAACTCCCTGCATTCCTCGACGAAGATCGAGACCGCGATCTGCTGCATGCGCCGGAACAGATAGCCGGGCTTGGTGTAGACCGCGTCCATCGTGATGACAGGCGGCTTACTCGGCATCGGGCTGACGCTCCGGGGCAGCATCGGCGAACGCCGGCAACGCCTTCGCTGCGGCTTCGGCCTGCAGCAACCGCGGGAACGCCCCGACATCGACGCCGAAGCGGCGTGCATTGCCGAGCTGCGGCACCAGGCAGAGATCGGCCAGTGTCGGCGCTGTGCCGAAGCAGAAGGGACCCGGCTCATGCTTGACCAGAGCCTCGCAGGCCGACAGCCCCTCGCGATTGGCCCAGCCGGCCCACGCCGTGACCTTGTCCTCGGGCAGGCCAAGTTCGCGCAGCCGCGCCAGCACCTTCAGATTCTGGACCGGGTGGGTATCGCAGGCGAGCACCTGCGCGAACGCGCGGATCCGCGCACGGCGCAGCGGATCTCGCGGCAACAACGGCGGCTCGGGATGCGTCTCATCGAGCCATTCGATGATGGCGAGCGACTGGATGAGGACGGCACCGGTATCGTCCTCGAGCGTCGGTACGAGACCCTGCGGATTGAGCGCGAGATAGGCCGGCGCACGCTGCTCGCCCTTGCGCAGATGATGCGGCAGGTGCTCGGCTTTGAGGCCTTTGATGTTCAGCGCGATCCTGACGCGATAGGACGCGCTGCTGCGGAAATAGCCGTGCAGCTTCGTCATGGCACTTCTCCCGATACGATAGTTCTGGTTGCAATTGACGGTAGCGTAATTGGCAGTATACTGTCAATTACTAACGAAGTTTGATCACGGGAGGCGCCTATGGCCGCAGCATCGACGCCGGAACGCGAGGCGTTCTACAAGAAGATCGACGGCGAGAACATGACCGCGCTTTGGACCGTGATGAGCGACCTCATCACACCCGAACCGAAGAGCGCCTGCCGTCCGCATCTGTGGCAATTCGCGGCCATCCGCGACTACATGGTGGAGGCCGGGCGGCTGATCACCGCCAAGGAGGCCGAGCGGCGCGTGTTGATCCTGGAGAATCCAGGCTTGCGCGGACAGTCCAAGATCACAACCTCGCTCTATGCCGGCATCCAGATGGTGATCCCGGGCGACGTCGCACCGGCTCATCGCCACAGCCAGTCGGCGCTGCGCTTCGTGCTCGAAGGCGAAGGCGCGTTCACCACGGTGGACGGCGAGCGTACCTTGATGCAGCCGGGCGATTTCATCATCACGCCGTCGATGACTTGGCACGACCATGGCAACGAAACCTCCGAGCCGATGTTCTGGCTCGACGGCCTCGACATCCCGCTGGTTCAGTTCCTCGACGCCTCGTTCGCGCAAGGGGCGCAGGAGGATCAGCAGAAGGTGGCGCGGCCCGCGGGCGACAGCTTCGCCCGTTACGGCCACAACCTGTTGCCCGTGGACGCCAAGCGCAGATCGAGAACGTCGCCGATCTTCAGCTATCCCTATGCCCACACGCGTGAGGCGCTGGAGAGCGCCAAGCGGAGCGAGCAATGGGATCCTTGCCATGGATTGAAGTTGAAATTCTCCAATCCCGAGACCGGCGACTTCGCGATGCCGACGATCGGCACCTTCATTCAGCTGCTGCCGAAGGGCTTCGAGGCGGCGCGCTATCGCTCCACTGACGCGACGGTGTTCACCGTGGTGGAGGGCAAGGGACGCAGCCGGATCGGCGATGCGTCCTTCGAGTGGGGCCCGCGCGATCTGTTCGTCGTGCCGAGCTGGCAATGGGTCAGCCATCAGGCGGACGAGGATGCCGTGCTGTTCTCGTTCTCCGATCGCCCCGTACAGGAGAAGCTCGATCTGTTCCGCGAGGATCGCGGCAATGCTTGACGCGCTCAGCGCCAGTGCAGGAGGCGCGCTTCCAGCATGCTGATCAGCTTGCCGACGGCGAGCCCGAACAGGGACAGGATCAGGATCCCGGCCATCAATTGATCCGTCTGCATCAGGTTGCCGGCCTGCAGCACGAAGGTGCCGATGCCGGTCTCGGCGCCGATCATCTCCGCCGAGACCACCAGCATCAACGCCACCGATGCCGTGATGCGGAAGCCGGCCAGGATCGACGGCAGCGCGCCGGGCCAGATCACCTTGCGCACGATGGTCGGGAACGGCACGTCGAAGCTCTGCGCCATGCGGATCAGGTTGCGCGGCACGGCATCGACGCCACTATAGACCGAGATCGTCGTCGAGAAGAACACGCCGAGCGCGATCGTCGCGATCTTCGGCTGCTCGCCGATGCCGAGCCAGAGAATGAGCAGCGGCAGCACGGCGATTTTCGGGATCGGAAACAAGGCCGAGACGAAGGTGATGCCGATGCTGCGCGCGATCCGCCACAGGCCGATCGCGAAGCCGACGACGATGCCTGAGGCCGTGCCGAGCGCCCACCCCGACAGGATGCGCAGCAGCGACGCCGAGACGTGCTGCCACAGCGCGCCGCTCTCGGCGAACCGGTCAAGCGCACGCATGATCGTAAGCGGTGTCGGGAGGAACAACGGATTGACCAGCGCGAGATTGCCGATCAGCTGCCACAGGCCGAGCGCCGCGGCGAGCGCCAGCCACCCGGCCCAGCGGCTCGCCGCCGGTGTGAAGCCGCCGCCACGAAAACGCACCGGCCGGCTC
>JBARNF010001284.1:0-1504 GCA_049802835.1 Bradyrhizobium sp. | reverse complement strand
CCACCAAGCGATGGAAGGTCATGTCCTCAGGAAGGGTCGAGAGCCAGTATTTGGTCGGTTCCTTCTCTCCCCTGGGCCACTCGATCAGCAGCCATTCTTCCGGTCGGCTCTTGCTACGCTTGAAGTCGCGCCGAGCGACACGAACCCGCACGCGGGCAAAGCGCGAGGACAAACGCTCGGCTGTGCCTTCTCGCCATGTGATCGTGCGCCAAGCGCGCTTGGGCAGGCCAAGCGCGAGGTCCTTAGCTGAGATCGGCTGGTGCTTGGCATCACGTTGCAAGAGCTTGGGTGGTCGTCCGCGGCCCGACCACTTTTTTGCCGGCAACGGCCCTGTGCCGGATGCCCACACGGTGGTGTTCGATTGAATGCCGGCGACGTAAGTCAGCCCCAATGCCGTGATGTCCGCGCGCAAATCGCTGTTGTTGCCATAGCCAGCGTCCATCAGCACCACGCCGCGGGGCAGGCCGGCCGCACAGGCCCAGCGCAGCTGATCGAGCGCGATCTCATGCTTGGTCTGGAAGCTGATGTCCTCAGGAACTCCCGTCTTACGCCGACGTTCGCGATCCTGCGCCCACTCCTGCGGCAGGTACAGCCGATAAGCCACCGGCAAGCTGGCGTGGCTATTGGCAAGCGACAGCGATACGGCGACTTGGCAGTTGTCTTCCTTGCCGAGCTGACCACAGTATTGGCGTGCAACACCCACCGAGTGTCGCCCCTGCTTTGGGAAACCGGTGTCATCGATGATCCAGGCCTCGATCGGCCCGTGCAGCTGCATCTGCGGCAGCACCATCTCGCGGACCTTGGCTAAAACCGGCTCGTCCGACCAGCGCCCCTCGCCAACAAAATGCAGCAACGATTGGTGCTGCGCCGCCGTCCGATCTGGCGCCGTTACCGCCGCCATCGGCTCCACACTCTTGCGATCACAGGGCATCATCAGCCCGACGCAATAGTCCCGCAGCGGACCGGCACGGTCGGCGTGCCCGATCACACGCACCAACCTCTCGACATAGGCTTCAAATCGCGATTCACTGTCATTGCCTCTTCGCAGACCCATCGCAGCTCCTCACGGGCTAACGTATGAATCTGCCTCACTAACCGATTCTCAACAGCAATGACCCGCGACTTTCTGACTCAGTAAGACTAGGAGCGCGGTGCATGCGATCGTGTCGCTGCCGGATCAATCCGGCATTTTGCCGCCATAGATGCGCTCCGCATTGCCATAAGCAATGCGCCTCGCCTGCTCCGGCGGCAGCTGCGCCAGCCAATCGCGATAGCCCGTCATGATCGAGCCATAGCTCGACCAGCGCTGATTGATCCAGGTATCGGAGCCCAGCAGGAAACGGTCGGAATAGCGGGCAAACAGCGCGCGCCACTCGAGCGACACGCCGCCGCCATCGGCGATCCCGCTGCGATAGGACAACTCCATCATCAGCGCCGGATGCTTGTCCAGGAAGTCGCGCACCTGCTCGACCGCGGTCGAGAAGCCGGTATGCGCCCAGATCAT
>JBARNF010001283.1:0-2370 GCA_049802835.1 Bradyrhizobium sp. | reverse complement strand
TCGGCAATCCGATCTGCCTGCATCTTCATCAGGTCTGCCGGCCTGACACCGGATCGTCACCCGAACGTCATTTGATCCGCGGCGCCGCTGCCATAGCCTGGGGCATCACAGCAGGAGACCGATCATGCGCCTACCCATCGTCAGCCCGGACGCGTTGAACGACGAGCAGAAGCCGCTCTATGCCGACATGAAGCAAGGCATTCAGGCGAGCTTCAAGGGCTTCATCAACATCCGCGACGACGGCGCGTTGCTCGGACCGTGGAACCCGTGGCTGCGCGAGCCGAAATTCGGCAAGCCGGTGTGGGAGCTGGTGAAGGCGATGGTCGACAAGCCTTCGCTGCCGCCGACGGTGCGCGAGGTCGCGATCCTGGTCACCGGCGCGCATTTCCGCTCCGCCTATGAGCTGTACGCGCATGTGCTGGTCGCCGAGCAGCGCGGCCTGTCGGACGAGAAGCTCGCCACCATCGTCGCCGGCCAGCGGCCGGCCGATCTCACCCGGCCGGAGGCTGTCGCCTACGACTTCGCCTCTGCGCTGGTCAATGGCGGGGTGCTGCCGGAGCTGACCTACAAGGCCGCGGTCGAACAGTTCGGCGTGCATGGCGCCGCCGAGCTGTCCTATCTGATCGGCGTCTATTGCATGGTGTCGGTCACGCTCAACACCTTCGACGTGCCGGTTCCGGAGTAAGAAGAGCTCGTTGCGCCCCCGCAAGCGGCAGGGTGATCGCATATGACGCTCTGCGTGTTAAGTTCGTCTGTTTCCACGTCGTCCGGCGCACTCGGAACGACGTGGATGCCCGGGACAAGCCCGGGCATGACGGAGTAACTAATTGGCAAGCGTTCGCGCCGCGATGGATGGTCCTGTTCGTCAAACGCAATCGCCCTGCCGCGAGCTTCACGGCCGGAGGACGCTTCAGGCGCGCCTCACGCTGCCCGGACCGAGTTCAGGAAGCGGCTGACCTCGTCGCGGAGGCGGCTGCTCTGGCCTGACAGCGACTTCGCGGCGGACAGCACCTGCGACGAGGCCGCCCCGGTCTCGTCGGCGCCGTGCCTGACATCGGCGATGTTCGCCGAAACCTGCTGGGTGCCGCGCGCCGCCTGCTGGACGTTGCGCGAGATTTCGCGCGTGGCCGAGCTCTGCTCCTCGACGGCCGAGGCGATCGCCGAGGCGATCTCCGACATCCGGGCGATGGTCTCGCCGATCTCCTTGATCGAGCCGACCGACTCCTGGGTTGCCGCCTGGATGCCGCCGATCTGCTGGCCGATCTCGCCGGTGGCTTTCGCGGTCTGCTCGGCCAGCGCCTTCACCTCCGAGGCGACCACGGCGAAGCCGCGGCCGGCCTCGCCGGCGCGCGCGGCCTCGATGGTGGCGTTGAGCGCCAGCAGGTTGGTTTGTCCTGCGATCGCATTGATCAGCTCGACGACATCGCCGATCCGCGCGGCCGCCTTGGCGAGCTCCGCGACATTGTCGTTGGTCTTGCGCGCCTGCACCAGCGCTTCGTTGGCGATGCGCGCGGAGTCCTGCACCTGGCGGCTGATCTCGTTGACCGACGAGCTCATCTCCTCGGCGGCCGCGGCGACCGAGTGCACGTTGGTCGAGGCCTCCTCGGAGGCCGAGGTGACCACGGTGGCGAGCTCCAGCGAGCGACCGGCCGTCGTCGTCAGCGACGAGGCCGAGCGTTCCAGGTCGGCCGAGGCCGAGGACACGATGCCGACGACCTCGCCGATCGCCGCCTCGAAGTCACGGGTGAAGCGCTCGACGCGCTGGCCGCGCTCGATCTTGGCCTGCGCGTCGGCCGCGGCCGCCTGCTCGGCGCGCTTCTTCTCCAAAAGCGCTTCCTTGAAGGTCTGCAGCGAGCCTGCCATCGCCGCGATCTCGTCGTCGCGATCGCTGGTGGGGACAATGACGTCGTCGTTGCCGGCCGCCATCTGGCCGATCAAGCCGGTCATTTGCACGATCGGATTGATCACGCGGCGGCGCAGCAGCATCGTGACCAGGACGAGAATGCCGAGCAAGGCCACGACCACGACCGTCGCAAGCGTGAGCATCAGATACGCGCTGTCGCGCGCGGCAACCGCGCTGTCGCGCGCCTCGGCAATGGCGGCATCGCGCACGACGAAGAACTTCTGCACCGCAGGAACAACCGCCTCAGCCAACGTATCGGCAGTGAGTGCGTAGTTGAGGTCGCCGAGCCCGGCCGCGATGTCCTTGTCGACGATCGGAACGGCGCGTCCGAAATAGGCCTCCCGGGCATCCTTGAAGGCCGTCAGCAGGCGCTCCGGATTGCCGAGCTGATCGATGCCGGCCTCCAGGCGGTCGCGGTCGATCTCGGTGCGGCCCTGGGCGCGGTCCATCGCCGCCTTCTCGGCCGG
>JBARNF010001282.1:0-2483 GCA_049802835.1 Bradyrhizobium sp. | reverse complement strand
CGCGCGCGCGACGTTCCGATCGGGCCGTCGGCGGGAATGCTCAGGTGAAGAGCGAGAGGATCGCCTGCAACTGATCGGCGGCCGCGGCGATCAGCCCGTCATGGCTGGTCTGTCCCTGCGCGGCGGCCTTGAGAATGCACTCGGCGAGATGCGCCTTGATGGCCGGGGTCGCCTGTTCCAACGGCACGCGCGTCATGGCCTCCTCGAGCGCGTCCCGCATGACCTGGACGAGTTGAGGGTCGAACTGTGGCATGGCCCAACTCCCGATCGCGTCGCCGGTGTTTGCTTATTTCGTACAGCGCTAAAGAGTCAGAGAAATATGGAAGGACTTTGGCCGGGCCGACATCTGCGCCCGAGTCACGGGATTGTGTAGCGAAAGGGCGCGCTGCGTGTGTGCGTCGTGGAAAAGCCCAGGCCGCGCGGCCGGGGCTTTCTGAATTTCCGCCGACATCCGTGGCGTCGGCGGCACGGACATATATCCGTTATTTCATCTTGTGGCCGTTGGCCTGGAATTTCTTGCCGGTGGCATTGAGCGCGCCGCCGCCGCCGGCACTGACGTGGCAGCCGCCGCATGCCTTTCCGGTCTGCGCCGCGTAGGCCGGCAAGGCCTGCGCCTGTTGCGCGGTGAGCGTGACGACGGCGCCGAAAAGCAAGGCGAAGGACGCAGCAACTGCGGCACCTGACCAAGTGGCTTTCATGCGAACCTCCTGCGGTGTCGCCCTTGCGGCTCAATATAGCGAAAAACATAACTGTTGTCCGCCCCGTTCACACCCCAAGACGGGTAACGCGCAAATATTCGACGTCGGGTTGCAATCGTGAAGATTTGGGCTAGAGTCGGGACTCCTGGAACACACCCGCTCGGTCGGTTGCAACTGGGAGGCACGCCAATGTATGCGGCTGTTGTGCGTTCTCATCGCATCGCTCTTGTCTGCGCCAGCCTTCGCTCAAAATCGACCGGCGACATCGCCATCCGCGGCAGCGCAACCATCGGCGATTGGAGACTCGATCGCCGGCAAATGGACGTATCGCAGCTTCATCAATACGCCACGCCTTGTCGGCGACGACGCCAACCTGGCGCTGGCGCTCATTTTCGGTGAAGGCGTCTTCACGTTCGAGCTTCCCACCAGCACCACGCTGAAGGGCAATTTGGACATGGGCTCCGGCTTCGTGCTCGACCTGGAAGGGACGGTTCGACCGCCGGCGCCCGGCGCACCGCTGACGGTCGAGATCGTCGGAACCGGTCGTGCGAACTCGCCCACCGCCGGCTGGGAATACGACTATCACGGCTATCTCGCCTATCGCTGGCCCAACGGCGTGAGCCAGGTGCCGGCGCTGGTCGGCAGCGTCATCCGCGCCAAGCCGCACAATGGCGCGCCCGCCGGCGTCACGGCGTCGTTCATCGCCGTCAAGCAACCCTGACCATGACGCGTGTCGCATGCCTGTGCGGCGCGCGCGCCACGACATCTGAGGAGGCCGATCATGGACGTCCGACGCAATCCGCTGATGGTCCCCACCGCCGCGACGGCAAACGCAATCCGTCGGCGCGATTTCGTCGCCGGCGGGCTGCTCGCCGCCGCGTCCCTGATGTCCGCCACCAAGGCCATGGCGCAGGCCGTCATTCCCCTGCATTGCGTCCCGCCGCTGCCCCCGGGCCAGGCGTCGTCGTTCTCTCCCCCGGGCGGCCCGGTGCGCGTGCGCAAGAGCGTGTTCGATCTGAGCGCCGCCGAGATCACGCGGCTGAAGGACGCGTATCGCGAGCTGCGCAAGCTCACCGAGCAGAGCGGCAACGATCCGCGCGGATGGTATCACCAGGGTGAGGTGCATTGCTGGTACTGCACCGGCGCGCTGGACAGCCTCAATGGCATGGAGATCCATGGCGGGTGGTGGTTCCTGGCGTGGCATCGGGCGTATCTCTATTTCCACGAGCGCATCCTCGGCACCCTGATCAACGACCCCACCTTCGCCCTCCCGTACTGGGACTGGGATTCATGCAAGGACGACCCCACCGACACGAGCGGCCGCAATCGCTTCCCGGGCGAGGTCTATGGCTTCCACGGCGACACGAGCAATCCGCTCTACGATCCGACCCGGACCGTGGGACCGAACGCTCGGATCCCGACGACCTTGGTGGGTCCAACCACCATGAAGGCGATCATGACGTCGGCGTCCTTCACCGATTTCGGCGGCAGCGGGAACGAGGAGCTGCCTGTCTTCGCCGATACGCAGGGCGATCCTCGACAGATGGGACAGCTCGAGGGAGGGCCGCACGGAGGCGTTCACCTCTGGACGACGAATCCGCCCTTCGGCGCACCGGACATGGGCTCGTTGGCCTCGGCCGGGTTCGATCCCGTGTTCTTCGCGCATCACGCCAATATCGACCGGCTATGGGACGTTTGGAGTCAGAATTCGGCCCATGCCAACCCGTCGAACGATCGCTGGACCGGTCAGACGTTCTATTTCTACGACCAGGCGCAGGTCTGGAC
>JBARNF010001281.1:0-2936 GCA_049802835.1 Bradyrhizobium sp. | reverse complement strand
GTCCAGGAATCGTTCTGCTCCGCGATCGGCGTGATCGTGAACGGATCCGGATTGCTGGGCACGATCGCCGTGTAGGTCGGGATCGTGGCGCTCAGGATCTCGATGGGAACATAGATCGAATAGTAGTTGGTATCCTTCAGGACCGGCGCCGGAGGCGAATAGGTCGCGAGCACAGCCTTGAGGTTGGCCCAGCCCATCGGCACGATGTCGTTGCTGTTGACGGCGGCGTAATAGGTGTAGGTCTTGGCGAAGGTCGTCGCAAACGCCGCGTTCCACATGGTCGGCGAGGCGAAGGTGTGCGGCCATAGCGTGAACTTCAGCGACGGCGTCAGCTTCGGCAACTGGTCCTTCAGCCACGCCGTCGCCACGACGGCGAGTGCGCCGCCGAGACTGTGCCCGGTCACCATGAGTTGCAGATTTTGCTTGGCCGCAAGGCCGCGCAGATAATCCAGCAGCGAGAGACCGGTCATGGGGTCGGTGAGAGCGATCACCAGCGCCAGCGCGTCGTTGATCCCTGCACTGATCTGGAGCGGCGCGCCGGCCTGCTGCGGATAGAGCCAGGGCACGAGAAAGAGCGCGTCGGCATCGGCGAGCACGTTCTCGAAGGCGCCGGCCACCGAGCCGTCGACATCGGTGCCGCGGAACGCCAGCGCGTAGCTGCCGTCGTGGCCCTGCGCGACATAGGCAAGCACGCCGTTGTTGACCGCCGGACCCCAGCACAGCGACCACGGACCGTTCGCCGTGCCTGACGGCACCGAGCCGAGCAGTTTCTTGAAGTCGTTCGGCAGGACCGTGTCCAGCGCGTCATCGATATAGGCGAAGTAGGACAAATACGCAGCAGCAACCTTGTTGAGGGCCATTTGAAATCTCTCTGACTTTGAACGATGAAAAAAATTCAATCAAATCGCGTACGAGGCGGACTGCATCCATGATCAGCCACGCCACCATCATAGGCGCCTGGCTCTTCGGGTGCACATCACAACATGTTCAATCAGAAATGGTCGAACCCGCGACGAAGCTGCGCGACCCATTCGTCGCATCTCATTGCGTCATCACGGTTCCATTGCTACGCAGGCTGTCGTACGGCGACGCCCGTCTCAGTTGCCAGCATCCGCCGTCACGCAGGCGGCTTCATCACGACGCGGTCCGATGCCCTACTCCCTCGCCATCTTCGATCTCGACGGCACGCTCGCCGACAGCTTCCCGTGGTTTCGGCTTCACGTGAATGCGGTTGCGCTGCGCTACGGCTTTCGCCAGGTGCAGGACGAGGACATCGACGGGCTGCGCCATGCCTCGACGCGGGAGATCCTGGATTTTCTCAAGGTCCCGCGCTGGAAGCTGCCCTTGATCGCGCGCCACGTGCGCAGGCTGAAGACGGAGCATGCCGGGAGCATTCCGCTGTTTCCCGGCGTCGAGGCGATGCTCGACACGCTTGCCGGCAACGGCATCAAGCTCGCTTTGGTGTCGTCCGACAGCGCGGCGAATGCGCGACAGAAGCTCGGATCACGCGCCGGCCTGTTTGCGGATTTCGACTGCTCGGCGTCCGTGTTCGGCAAGGCGCAGAAATTCCGCCGCGTGCTGAAGCGGGCGCGCATCGCGCCGGGCGAGGTGATCTCGATCGGCGACGAGACCCGCGACATCGAAGCGGCACGCGCCGCCGGCATCGCCTGCGGCGCCGTGACCTGGGGCTACGCCGCGGAGAAGGCGCTGCGCGATCATCAGCCGGATCTGGTGTTCACGCGGATGGAGGAGATCGTGGAGCGATTATTGGCAATGCCAGCACATGCGTGATTTCCGTCATTGCATTCCGCCGTCGTCACCCGCGAAGGCGGGTGACCCGGTACTTGGAGACAGCAATGGTCAACGGAAATGCCGCGGCGTACTGGATGCCCCGCCTACGCGCGGCATGACAGCTCGGATTGTCTGACCGGCCTGCGTGCTTCACGATCTTCCCGACACCATCTCTGAATGACAGCAACGCTGTTACCGCCGCAAGAACGCGCCGAACGCACGCGGGCCGTCGCCGACCTTGATCTCGGCCGTCACCTTGAGCGTCGCGACGTCGATCACGCTCAGGATGTTGCTCTCCCAATTGGCGACGATGATGCGCTGGCCGTCCGCCGTTGCCTCGATGCCTTCGGGGTAATCGCCGACGGTCATGCGCTTCAGCGGCTGCAGGCGCGTCAGATCGAACACGCTGACCGTGCCGTCATACTGGTCGGTCACAAATCCCCTGCCCTGCGCCAGCGCCACCGCATAAGGCCGCAGCCCGGTCTTGACCCGGCCGGTCTCGCGGCGCTCGGCGAGATCAATCACGGAGACGTCGTTGGAGCCGACATTGGCTGTATAGGCGCGCTTGCCTTCCGCATCGATGGTGACGCCGAACGGACGCGTGCCGACCTTGATGGTCGCAAGGCGCTGGCGCGTCGCGGTGTCGATCACCGACACCATGTCGTCGTCGCGATCGGCCGACAGCAGGGTCTTGCCGTCCGGTGTCACCGCGAGTCCCGACGGCGAGGCGCCGACCGCGATGCTGCTGGTGACTGTGCGCGCCTTGGCATCAATGACGCGGATCGCGGCGTTGTACCAGTCGGCGACATAGACGGTCGCGCCGTCCGGCGTCACGGCGATGCCGAGCGGCCCGCCACCGACGTCGATGCGCCCGACCACTTTTCGCGCGGCGGCGTCGATCACGCTGACGGTCTTGTCGTCCGGGCTCGCCACATAGGCGAAGCGCCCGTCAGCGGCCACGGCAATCCCGGCCGGCTTGCCGCCGATCGGAATCGTCGCCACCGGCTTCGAGGTCGCGAGGTCGACGACGGTCAGATCATCGCTGAGCTGATTGGTGACGAACGCTTCCTCGGCGTGGGTTGGGATGGCTATGCAGGCAAGTAAGGCTGCAAGAAGAGCGCGGACACGATGCAAGAGATGATGAG
>JBARNF010001280.1:0-3820 GCA_049802835.1 Bradyrhizobium sp. | reverse complement strand
TGTGTCTCGCCGCACGATGCGGACGGCATGCGATCGCTGCCCCTCCTCGTCTCCGGGTTCATGGCTCGGGCCGCGAGCGCCGGGACGACCATCAGTGCAGCAGAGACTCGGTCAGGGACTGGAGCGGGTGAACCCGCTCACGATCTGCGTCGTCTTCAAAGGGGAACCTGTCCCGGCCAAACGCGGGACGCAGTTGATCGAGCCACGCGGCCTCCGGATCGAATGCGGCGAAGAACAGCGTCCGATCCAGGGCCGGATCTCGCGCCTGGATGAAATCGCAGAGCAGGACCGCCTCGTCCGGATCGATCGCGCCGGCTCGGCCAGCCGCCGCGTGCAGCGCATCGAGCACGCTGCCGTCCATGATGCTACGCAGGGTGATCGTGCCCAGAATCCTCACCTTTCCCGGAAACGCCGACATCGAAGGACCTTGCGCCGTCCGCGAAAGACCGGAGACCGACATGTGAGCCTGCCGATGAATCTCAAAGGCGCGCACCAGGGGCACCTCGAAATATTTCCTCGCGCCCGTATCCCGTTCGACGAACATATAATAGGGAATGAGCCCCAGTCGGACTCCGGTTTTCCAGAGAGACGACCAGGCCTCGGGGTTGTCGTTCACGTGCTTGATCAGCGGCGCCTGCATTCGAATCTGGGCGCCGGTGCGCCGTATGCGGCGGATCGCCTCCCGCGCGATCTCGGACTCGAGCTCGACCGGATGAGAGTAGTGGCCCATGATCGCCAGATGCCGCCCGCTGGCGACGATCTCCTCGAACAGCCTGAGGCAGTCGTCCGCATCCGCGTCCGAGACGAAACGATAGGGCCAGGAGGCGACGGCTTTCGTGCCGATGCGAATATTCTGCACATGCTCCAGCTCCGGACTCAACAGAGGCTCGATATACTTCCGCAGAACCGGTGCGCGCATGACCAACGGATCGCCGCCGGTGATGAGGATATCCGTCACCTCGGGATGGGCCTTCAGGTATGCGACGAGGTCCGTCGTGTCCTTGCGCGCGAATTTCAGACCCTCCATGTCGACGAACTGTGCCCAGCGGAAACAGTACGTGCAGTAGGAATGACACGTCTGCCCCTGGAACGGAAAGAAGAGGACGGTCTCACGATACTTGTGCTGCAATCCCCACAGCGCGCGGCCGGCGAGCATCGGCACATTGTGCGTCAGTTGCCCGTCGGGGTGCGGGTTGAGTTGCAGGCGAATTCGGCGGATGACGCGGGCGAGCGATTCCTTATCGCCCCGTCCGAGGCGTTTCGCCACCTCGTCGTATTGATCCGTTTCCAGCATGTCCCGCTGCGGGAACACGAGCTGGAAGATCGGATCGTCGGGCACTCTGGACCAATCGATCAGGTTCTCCATCACGTACCGGTTCGCCCGGAACGGAAGCACCTTCGAGACGACCTCGATCGCACCGCGGAGATCGGGCTCCAGTCGATCCCATTCGGGCATCCTCGAGATATTGTGACTGCCGACGGCTTGATAGCGAGCCGGGATCATCGCGCGCGATGTCATTATCCCTCCATCCGGGCGGCGCTACGCCGCCCGCGATGTGACCTGCCTCTGGCCGATCAACGCCGCACCGATCGCGCCCCTGACTTGCGGATTCTCCGCCACGTAGATGTCGGTCTTGAGCGCCTCTGCGAGCGCCCTGACCACCCCGGAATTCAGCGCAACCCCGCCGCTCATCCCCAGCCGCCCGCTGATGTTCACGGTCCGCAGCAGAGAGATGGCCCGCTTGGCGATGGAGTTGTGAACGCCCCGCACGATGTCGGGAATCGGCGTGCCGACAGCCACGAGGGACACGACCTCGGTCTCGGCGAACACGGTACAGGTGCTGCTGATGCGAACGGTGTTCTCCGAACGCGCCGATACCTCGCCGAGATCGTTCAGATCCAGCCCCATCGCCCTGGCCGTGACCTCGAGAAACCTGCCGCAACCGGCCGCACACTTGTCGTTCATGGCGAAGTTCTCGACATTCCCATCCTCGTCGAGACGGATGGCCTTGCTGTCCTGGCCGCCGATTTCCAGGACGGTCCGGATTTCCGGATTCATCAGGTGCATGCCCAATGCGTGGCAGGTGATCTCGCTGACGTGCTTGTCGGCGAAGGAGATGTTCTCGCGACCGTAGCCGGTCGTGACGACGAAGCCGACATCACTTCGCCGCAACCCCGCCTTGGCCAGCACGTTCTCGTACGTGGTCTCGGCAGCCGTTCGATTGGTGCCCCCGGTCAGCACCACATCAAATCCGATCACCTCCCCGTGCTCGTTCATGAGGGCGGACTTCGTTGACAAGGAGCCGACGTCGATACCTACGGTGATCATCTCGCATCTATCCCCTGCTTTACTGCATGAGCTCCAGGAACGCATCGACACGGTTCTTCACATGATTGAAGGCGTAGTTGTTGCGGTCGACCAGGTCGATGTTGATGGTCAGGTGTTTGATCTTCTTGCTGGTCGCGAGATCCCTGAGCATTGGACTGAGTCCGGCGATGTTCCTGCATCCCCACACATTGATGATGAGGAACCCGTCGATGTCGTACGCATCGCAAATCCGCGCGATCTCCGCGCGCATCCGTTCGGCGCTCCAGTGGTAGAGCATCGCCCGTTCGGCGATGCTCCGCAGCGGCGCGGCTTCATCGAGCGGAAGCCGGTTCGATTCCCACAACGGCGCCCAGTAGACGATGTCGACGACACGGCTCACATGCCGCAGCAACTCGTGGGTTTCCTCCGGAACCTGACCGATCCACAACACGCGCTTGCCCCTGCTCGGCTCGCTCCTGGTCAACTCCAATGCGGCCTCGAACAACGCCTTGCATAGCTGTACGTTCTCCCGCGTACCGAAGTAGTTCATCCCGAATATCTCCTGCAGCTCGCGGGAGATTCCGGGAAGCCGGTGCGTTTGCAGAAGCTGCACGGTCTTGTCGTAGTATTCCCGCGCCCGGTTCGAGAACTCGATTGCGCAGCGCAGCGACTCGCGGCTGATCTCCACCCCGAGCTCCGCCCCCATCCGGGCCATCATGTGCTCCAACTGCTCGACGAGATAACCGATGGAGTCCTCGTCGATGATTTCCGGCGTATTCAACGCCAGAACGGGCGCGTCGTAGCGCTTGCCCGCCAGCCACATCTCCTTCGCCAGACCCTCGCAGGGCTGGTCGTTGGTCAACACGATGTCCGGCGTCGGATAGCAGTCCGCCAGGATCATCCCGTACGGCCCGCGCAGGAAGGAGCATATGTCCCTCGACAATTCCCGTTCCTGCGTGAGCTGCAAGATCCTGTTCACGTCCACGGACTGGGCGAGCATGATCGCCATCGATTCGATGTTCCAGGGCAGCGCGCCGCAGGCAAACACGATCTCGGTCGGAAATTGCTCGGAGACGTAGGCGACCTTCGTCTCCTCCTTGTACGCCTCGGCCATCCGATGACAATTCATGATCGACCGCATGGCGGTGACTTTGCGCAACGCCCCGTCGGCACAGCCGGCATCGGAACGCGGTGCGCCCACGAGGCTCAACAAGTTGCGATATTGGCGGCTGCGCTCGCGCTCGCTGCTCTCGGTTTGCACGTGACCTCCTCAGATCATGCGTGATTCGATGAACGTCTGGATTCGCGTTCTCGTTCCGGCGATGTTCGTCGCGTTACGCTCGCCTTCGATGAACAAGACCGGGATCTTCTCCGCCTGCAGTCTCCGCTTGATGTAGGGATAGTCGTGCAGGTTCGTGTCGCAGAACTTCAAAACGTAATAGATGATGGAATCGACCCGATACTCCCGCGCCAGATCGAGGATATGCTGCATCCTGACGTCGGTATCCAATC
>JBARNF010001279.1:0-7893 GCA_049802835.1 Bradyrhizobium sp. | reverse complement strand
GAAGAGCTGCCTAAGCACGCGGTCGCGAGCAAGTGGCATCCGGCGAAGCGGATCAGCACGATCCATCATCGCGACATCGTTACGGCCATCAAACTTGCGCTGGACGGCGTGTTCGATGGCCGCATCGTCAATATTTCCGATGAGGCGCCGAGTTCAATCTATGAGCTCGCGTCGTTGGTCGGCCAAAAGCTGGAGTCCTCCGCCGAGCCGCTGGAAAACTCTTGGCATCTCCATGTGGACGCCTCGCTGGCGCGCAGCCTCGGCTTTCAACCCAACATAAGGACGGTTTACCAAGCCGTTCAGGACGAGCTGATGTAACCCGCCGGCAGCAGCGCAATGAGCAATGCGATAGTAATAGCGTCGTACTTCGCGCTAGCGAAGCGCGTAATCCATTTCCCACCTTCGGTGATCATCACCAGGCACAGCAGCCGATTCGTGCGCAGCCATTCTGAAGCTTTCCCAAGTACCGCCGTACGCATTGACCTGTACTTGCCAGAACTAGAGCACGTTCGCGAGAGGATCGCTATTGGCAGCGCCTCAGGAGATCTCCGCTCTCCCGCTGCTATCTGGATTGAGCGAACCTCAGGCGGCCAGCCGCTCAATGCGGACACGGCCTAATCCGCCAGACCGGCGCATCCAACCGAGACCCTGTAACGCAACTGGGCTCGTTGGCCGAAGATCGCTGGAATTTAGCGACTCTTCATGGTTCGAACCACCGATTGACCACCAATACACCGTGAACGAACGTGGAAGTTCGTCAGGCAATGGCACGAAAAAGGTCAATGTTCTCCGAGACCTTCGAGCAAGCAGGCCCGCTCATAACGGTCTGGTTACAGATTCAAGTCCTGCCGGGCCACCCAAGATATCAACGGCTTGCTCTGCTCTATATTGCCACTGCGGGATCGCCGAACATCTGCCTTGTCGCTCCCCGAGCGACCTCAGTCGCTGCAAACTACTGCTTTCGATCCGACATGCCCATCATTTCGGGCTCGATGGTAGATCCGGCGCGTTGGCGCAAGAAGACGCCGGACAGCGAGATACTTCGCTCATCGTTCCAACACAGCGCGCGTCCATCCGTCTCGATAGGCATGCAGGCCTTCGATCGCCTGGACCCGCACGTTGACCTGCGATGGCTGAAAGTTCGGCGCCGGCCATTGCACCAACAGGGCAGCGCCGCGCGCGGTCCCGGCGCGGTCGCAGCCTACGAAAACCGGCTGCGATGGGCGCAGTGCCGCGAGCAAATCCGCATAACAAAGGTTGGCGGCGAAGCTGCCTTCGACGACAAGGTCACCGCTGGTGACACCGAGACGTGTCAGCATCAGGTCGCTCATCAGCGCGACATACAGCGTCGCGAGCGCCGGCCGGTCGGCGGACGCGATGTCTCCGCGAATTTCACCCTGGCGCAATGCAAACGGACCTCCGGCGCCCTGCCCGGCAAAGCATGGCAGCGCCATGGTGCCGGATGCGATCACGCGTGCCAGCGAAGCCATGTCCGGGTTGCCGTGTGCGCCAGCAATAGCGGCATATTCGCGCCCGCCCATGAAGCGTCCTGTGGCGACGGGACGTCCTTCGACATCGACATTGGCCAGCGTATCGTCGCCCGGATCGAGTCCGTCCACGCTCAGGCCGGGCGACATCAGGATCACCCAGGTGCCAGTCGAAATGACCGTGAACGGCGGTGGGCGCGAAGCGAGATGCGGCAGCAGCGAGGCGTTGGAATCGTGGAGACCGCAGAGCACGTCGACGTCGCGGCCCAGCCCGGCCGCCGCCGCAATGTCAGGTTTGATCGATGCGAGACGTTGATAGGCCGGCTGCAGCGGCGGCATCAATCGGCCGAGATCGAGGGCCGGCACCACGCTGGAAAAACGACCCTGCCGCGGCGCCCACAAATCGGAATGCGCGCCGAGCGAGGTGATCTCGGCGGCTGCGACACCCGACAATCGCCATGCCCAATATTGCGGATAGGTGAGACAATATTTCGCCCGCGCGAATGAATCGGCACAATGCCGCTGCTGCCAGGCCAGTTGGCGGGCGAGGTTCAGGCCGACGGGCAGCGCCGGCGAGAACGTTTCCGTAAACGGCGGGCGCAGCGGCGCATAGAATGGTTCGATCTCCTCGACGCCGGTGAACTCGTAGTCCATGACCGGTAGTACAAGTCCGCGATCGTCGATCAGCGCGGCCGCGCAGCCATGGGTGGTCGGAACGATCGCCGCGATCGGACTGACCTTGTTGGTGTCCGCAAGGGCGCTGAGCAGAAATTTCCAGATGTGCTCGACATCAGCGTGCGGATAAAGCGGACCGGCCACGGTGCGGTTGGAAATGGCACGTTCCCATACGAGCGTGCCATCGCCGCCGAAGGTCGCGACCTTCACGTTGGTCTTGCCGATATCAAGGACCGCGGTGACACCGCTCATGCTGGGTCTCTCGCACACAGCTCAGGCCGCTGCGCCGGCCTCTCCTGTCTGGAGAAGCCGGCGCATGCCGCGATCAAAAATCGAAGTCCTTGATGTTGTCCTTGCTGAAGATGAACGGCGAGCCCAGCAGGATCTCGCTGCCGTTGATGATGTTGAGCTTGCCGAGCTTGCCGGCATCGACCGAGGTCGCGCCCGGCTTCAGCTTGCCGTCGATCACCGCGCGCATCACGTAGGTCGCGGCATAACCGAGATCGACCGGATTCCACAGCACGACGGACTTGACGCAGCCGGCGTTGACATAGGGTTTCATCGCATTCGGCGTGGCGAGGCCGACGACGGCAAGCTTGCCGCACAGACCAGCCTTGGTGACGGCTTCGGCCGAGGCTGGCGTCGCGACCGAGGTCATGCCGAACAGGCCGGAAAGCTTGTCGCCATACTTGTTGATCAGCGTGGTCGCCTGGTTGAACGACAGCACGTTGTCCTCCTGCGCCTCCACCGTCTCCAGCCATTTCAGCTTCGGATGGCACTTGGCGGCGTAGGCCGACATTTCGGCGATCCAGCGCGCCTGATTGGGCGTGGTGAAGGTGCTGGTGACGATGGCAAAGCCCTTGTCCTCGCCGGCTTCCTTGGCCATCGCGTCGATCATCGCCTTCGCGATACCGTTGAACTGCGCCTGGTTGACGAACCACTCGCGCGCATTCGGCTGCGCGTTGGCGTCGTAACCGACAACGTGGATGCCCTTCGACAGAGCCTTCTTCAGAACCGGCGAGATCGCCACCGGATCGTTGGCGGCAAACAGGATGCCGTCGACGCCGCGGGTGATGTAGTTATCGATGAATTTGATCTGCTCGTCGATCTTGGCCTCCGTCGGACCGTCCGTGGTCACCTTGACGTTGCCGATCTCCTTGGCGGCATCCTGCATGCCCTTGGTTGTGGCATTGAAGTAGCCGATGCCGATCAGCTTCGGCACATCCACCAGCGTGATCGGCTTGCCGGCCTTGTCCGACGCGCCGGTGGCCTGGCCGCCGTCATAAGGTTTGGCCGCGGCGGCCGCTACCGGGCCGGCGTCACACGCGAGCGGGCTGGTCGGAAGATCGTCGGCGCCGTCCCATTTGTCGGCGGCCATGGCCGAACCGTCTGTCATCGCCAGTCCCATTCCTAAGGCCAGGATAGCGAGTGCGGCCGTTCTCATCCCGCGATGCTTGATGATCGGTTTCATTATGGCTTTCTCCCTATGATGCCGCTTTGTTGCGGCTTATCACCCCATCAGCCCGCGACCTCGCGGCGTCCGTGGAGAGAACTTGCGATCAACGTGGACACGATCAGCACCGCGCCGATGACGATGATGGTGGCGTCGCCTTTGACCCCGGTCAGTGCCAGCCCGTTCTTCAACAGCTGGATCATGACCAGGCCGACGACGGTACCCCAGATGGTCCCGCTCCCGCCGAAAATGCTGGTGCCGCCAAGAACCACGGCTGCAATGACGTCGAGCTCGTATCCGCTTCCCATGTCCGAGCGCGTCGTGGTCACGCGCGACACCAGCACCCAGGCCGACAGCCCTGCGGCCAACCCCGAGAGCGTGTAGACCACGAGCTTGACCCGATCGACCGGCAGGCCGGAAAACCGTGCGGCGGTCTCGTTGTTGCCGATGGCATAGAGCATACGGCCGAACGTGGTGCGATCCAGCGCGATGCCGGCGACGAGGATCGCAACCAGCAAGATCCAGAGCTGCACCGGCACGCCGAGCCATTCGCCTTGGCCGGCGAAGAAGAACCATTCGGGATAATTGCGCACCGAGCGTGCCTCGCTGATACCTTCGGCCAGTCCCCGATAGAACGCCAGGGTGGCGATGGTCATGATCAACGGCGGCACCCGGACACGGGTGATCAGCAGCCCGTTGACGAAGCCGGCCAGGCCTCCGACCGCGATTGCGAAGGCGATCGCCAATGGCAAGGGAAAGCCGAGATTCTTCCAGGAATAGCCGAGCATGATGGCGCAGAGCCCGACGATCGATCCCACCGACAGGTCGATGCCGCCGGTGATGATGATGAACGTCATCGGCAATGCGAGCAGGCCGACCTCGGTCATCAGCCGGCCCTGGTTGAGCAGATTGTCGATGGTCAGGAAACGATCGTTGAACAGGCAGAGGATCGCCAGCGCGACGGCAAGGATCGCCACCAGCAGCGTCTCGTGGCGGATCAGCCAGCGCGGCGCAACGGATCGAACCTCGGGCGCGAGCACAGCCATGGCCGGTTATCCTCCCACCGTGCCGCGCCGGCGCCGCAGGATGTCGGCGATGACCGTGACCAGGATCAAGGCGCCCTGCACAGCGTGAATCCAGTACGGCGAGACATTGATGAAGACCAGCGCACTGGCGATCTCGGCGATCAGGATCGCCGCCAGCGTCGATCCAACCACGGTGCCGACACCGCCCAAAATGCTGACGCCGCCGACCACCGCAGCGGTGATCACCGTCAGTTCGAGATTGGGCGGCACCGTCGACTGGATCACCTTGAGCTGGGTCGCGAACAGGAGCGCCGCGATCCCTGCGAACAACCCATGCAGCGCAAACACCATCACCACCGTGCGTCGCGGCGACACCCCGCACAGCCGGGCGGCCTCGGCATTGCCGCCGGTGGCATAGATCGCGCGACCACTTGCCGAATAGCGCATCCACAGCGCCGCCAGAACGGTCGCCGCCAGCATGATCAGCACCGGCATCGGCAGGAGGCCGAACAATTCGATATCGGCGAGATGGAAGGCTTGCGGCAGGTCGGTGATCCACCGGCCGCCGGTAACACTGATCAGGCCGCCCTTGAGGATCGACAACATCCCCAGCGTCACGACGATCGCCGGAATTCCCAGATAGGCGATCACCGCGCCCTGCAACATCATGACGAGGACGCCGACCACGAGCGGTGTGAGCCAGACCACGATCATGGGCCAGCCCGCGACCGCCAGCGTTCCGCTGATCGTGGCGAGCACGCCGATCAGGGACCCGACGGAAATGTCGATATTGCCTGATACGATCACCATGGACATGCCGACCGCCGCCACGGCGATATAGGCGTTGCCAAGCACGATATCGGTGAGGTTTCGGGTCGCCAGAAAGCGCGGATTGTAGAGACCGACCAGGATCGCGATGCCAATGATCGCGAATGCCAGCAAGGCCTCCTGCGAGGCGAACAAGCGGAGCGCGCCGCCTTCTCCCGGCCGCGGGCGTGAAACGACCATGGTGCTCACGCCGCCCTCCCCGCGTCAGTCCCCTGGCTGCCCATCATGGCCGCGCCGACAGCTTCAGGCGTGGCTTCCATGCGCGCAAATTCGCCGACCAGCCGCCCCTCCCGCATCACCAGGACACGGTCGCTCATGCCCAGCACTTCGGGCAGTTCGCTGGAGATCATCAGAATGGCGAGGCCCTGTGCGGCCAGCTCCCCCATCAGCCGATGAATCTCCGCCTTGGCGCCGACGTCGATGCCGCGGGTCGGCTCGTCCAGAATGAGCAGCTTCGGCTGGTTGGCGAGCCATTTGCCCAGCACGATCTTCTGCTGGTTGCCGCCGGATAATCGGCCGACCACCTGATCGAGCGAACTTGTCCTGACGCGAAAGCGCGTCGCCCCGGATTCCGCCATTCGTGTTTCTGCGGCGGAATCGATGAAGCCGAAGCGCGCCACTTTGGCGAGGCTGGCCAGGGAGAAATTCTCACGCACGGTCATGGGGCGCACCAGGCCCTGGGTGGCGCGGTCTTCGGGGACATAGGCGATGCCAAGCGACCGGGCACCGCCGGGCGAGCGGATCCGCACCGGCTTGCCAGACAGCAGAATCTCGCCGGATTCGGCCGGCGTCACGCCAAAGATGGTCTGCGCCAGTTCGCTGCGGCCGGAGCCGACCAGACCGGCGAGCCCTACGATTTCGCCGGCCCGCACGGTCAGGCTGATAGATCGCGTCATCGGCCGCCGCACCAGGTCCCGCACCTCCAGCACTGGCGCGCCGATGTGAGCGGCTATCTTGGGAAACAGACTTTCGATCTGGCGGCCGACCATCATCTGGACCAGTTCCGCCGCCGACGTCTCCGCGACCAGACGGGTGCCGACCTGGGCACCATCGCGCAGCACCGTCACCCGATCGGCGAGCTGAAAGATCTCGTCCATGCGGTGGCTGATATAGATGATGCCGACACCGCGCGATTTCAGGCGCCGCACGAGATCGAACAGCCGCTTCACGTCATGGTCGGTCAACGCGGCCGTCGGCTCGTCCATGATCAACAGCCGCGCATCCTGCGACAGCGCGCGCAGGATCTCGACGCGCTGGCGATGGCCGACACTGAGCGAGCCGACGATCCGGTTCGGCGCCAGATCGGCAATATCGAGCGACGCGAGCAGCGCCTCGGTCTTGGCCGCCATCGCCTTCCAGTCGAGACAGCCGCTGCGACCGCGCGGCGCGTGCCCCATGAAGATGTTTTCGGCCACCGTCAGATCACGAAACAGCAGCAGTTCCTGGTAGATGGTCGCGATCCCGGCGCGCCTGGAGTCGTCGGGAGATTCGAAATGAAGCCGCTGACCGCCGACGTGAATGGTGCCGGCGTCGGGCTGATAAACCCCCGAGATGATCTTGATCAGGGTGGATTTTCCGGCGCCATTCTCACCCAGCAACGCGTGCACTTCGCCAGGCGCGACCGAGAACGAAACCCCGGTCAACGCGCGAACGCCGGGAAAGGATTTCTCGATGCCGTCCACCACCAGCAGCGGCGCTACGTTGTCTTCTCTCACGAGGGGGTTGCTGATGTCGCTCATGCCGCCGCGACCTCATCAGAGGTTTCGGTCGCGATCATCACCTCAACGCCGGCATCGCGAAGCATGTCGAGCGCCTGTTTGGGGACCTCGGCGTCGGTGATCAAGGTCGAGATCCGCGACAGCGGACACACCACGAGGCTGCCGCGCGGGGTGAATTTGGAGCTGTCGGCCAGCACCACCAGTTTCTCGGCGCGCTTGAGCAGCTTGGTCTCGGCGCGCGCGATCAAGGGATCGCCCTCGATCACGCCGAGAGGGCCGATCGAGATCGCGCTCATGAACATGCGCGAGGCCGAATAATGCTGAATCGCGTCCTCCTCGAACGGCGAGACGATCAGTTTCTGTTCGCGGTAGACCTCTCCACCCGGCAACGCGACGCGGCAATTCGAATGGTGGATCAGCGTCTCCGCCAACGGATAGGAATTGGTGAGAACCTTGAGGCGGCGCTCGCGCAGGAATTCGCCCATCTGATAGGTCGTGGTGCCGCCATTGATGATGATGGCATCGCCGTCGCTGCACAGCGCAACGGCGGCCCGCGCGATCGCCCGCTTGGCGGCGACATTGAGCGTCTTGCTGACCTCGAAGGAGCGGGTCGCCAGCGCCGGCGCGTCGCTCGGCCCCGTCTGCGATCCGGGCATCGCCTCCAGTCCGCCGCGCACCCGCGTCGCCGAACCCATCTCTGCAAGCCG
>JBARNF010001278.1:0-1503 GCA_049802835.1 Bradyrhizobium sp. | reverse complement strand
GCCCGGGCGTGCAGCCGCGGCCGCCGCAAGCAGGATTGCATCATGGCCGGCGCGATGTCCCGAAGTCGGCTGCCGCAGCCGCAGCCGGCCACCGAGCACGGCGTCTTCGGAGATGTCGGCGGCGGCGTCACTCATCGGCGCGCAGCTCATGCGCGAGGCCGGCCTCGGCGAGGAGACGGCGGGCCTCGACGTTGTCGTCCTCGTGAACCAGGATCCGTCGCGGCAGAATGCCAAGTGAGCCCTCGATGATGCTCATGTTCTGGTCGAGCACGAGATGATGGATGTTGGCGCCATCGAGCAGCGCCCCGATCGCCGAAACCAGCACGATATCGTTGGTCCGAACCAATTCCTTCAATCGTTATGTCTCCGTGCCGGCTTGGGTCAAAGAAGGCTGGGTCAAGGAAGGCTGGGTCAAGGTTCCGTGTCTGCCCTTGCCGCGTGCAGCGGCAGTTTCTATTGTCGTTTTCAGGATAGCAAAATTGGAGACCAGCGTGGCGGTTATCGTACCTTTCGAAAGCCCATCGGGAGCTTCGATCGATGGGCTGGTCGGGCTGGTCGCGGCCGACATGGAACGGGTCAACACCACGATTCTGTCGCGGACCGGCTCCGACGTGACGATGATCCCGGAGGTCGCCAATCATCTGATCTCCTCCGGCGGCAAGCGGCTGCGGCCGATGCTGACGCTCGCCATGGCGCACCTCACCGGCTACCCGGGCGACGGACACATCAAGCTCGCCGCCGCCGTCGAGTTCATGCACACGGCAACCCTTCTCCATGACGACGTGGTTGACGAGAGCGAAATGCGCCGCGGCAAATTGTCCGCGCGCATGCTGTGGGGCAACGAGGCCAGCGTGCTGGTCGGCGACTTCCTGCTCGGGCAGGCGTTCCGCATGATGGTCGAGGTCGGCTCGCTGCGCGCGCTCGACATCCTGTCGGCTGCCGCGGCCACGATCGCCGAAGGCGAGGTGATGCAGCTCGCCGCCGCGAAGAACACCGCGACCACCGAGGACGAATATCTCGCCGTGATCCGCGGCAAGACGGCGGAACTGTTCGCGGCCGCCTGCGAGGTTGGCCCGGTGCTGGCCGATCGTCCCAAGGCCGAGCAGGCCGCATCGCGCTCCTTCGGCATGAATCTCGGCATCGCCTTCCAGCTGGTCGACGACGTGCTCGACTATGGCGGCAAGGCCGCCAAGCTCGGCAAGAACATCGGCGACGATTTCCGCGAGGGCAAGATCACGCTTCCGGTGGTGCTGGCATTCCGCCGCGGCAGCGACAGCGAGCGCGCGTTCTGGATCAAGTCGCTGGAACGCGGCGAGATCAGCGATCCCGATCTCGATCATGCGATCGGGTTGATGAGCAAGCACCGCGCGCTCGAGGACACGATCAGCCGCGCGCATCACTACGGCGCGATGGCGGTCGATGCGCTGGCGCTGTTCCCGGCCTCGCCGATGAAGGCGGCGCTCGAGCAGGTCGTCGCCTTCTGCCTGGCACGGTCGCATTAGT
>JBARNF010001277.1:0-5537 GCA_049802835.1 Bradyrhizobium sp. | reverse complement strand
GCAGCAGGCCGGCCTCCCCGCCCATCCGGTGGTGACCATGGCGGGCCTCTTCACCGATCCGCAGCTCGCGGCGCGGCGGACGTGGCGCATGCTCCGCCACGACGAGATCGGCGACCAGGCCTAATCTTTTCCCGGCTTCGACCTAGAGACGGTGCCTGGCGACATCGTGGGACCGGCGCCGTGTCTCGGCGACGACAACGATTTCGTGTTTCGCGATCTTGTCGGCGTTCCGGAGGCAGAACTGGAAACTTTCCGGGCAGGCGGCGTGTTCGGCTGATGGCCTCGCCCGGCCGGGCCGCGGGCGCCCGGTGCGTTGCATCGCACATCTACGCGACCGCTTGATGCGCACACACGAAGGGATGGAGAATACCGGACCGTCGTTGGGCGGCAACAGGGCATGCTCTCGGCGGGGGCGCATGACATGGATTGCAATAACAAGCCCCCCGGAAAACATCGTTTCCGAGATTACAGCGGATACCATCCGCACCGGATTTCCCGGCCGCATCCCTTGGCGCGGCAGACCGCTACGTGGATCGCCCAGCTCGCCGCGAAGATGGCGACGAAGGCGATGCCGAGGATACTAGAATTCTCGACGAGGCTTCCGATCGATCCCCAGAACGGACCGTCGGGACCGAGGTTGCCGGCGATCAGTCCGTGCAGCTCGACGACGCCGACCAGCACCGCGATCAGCACGGACACGAACGTAATCGTCATATTGTAGGAGAGCTTGCGCATTGGATCGGCCAGGGCCCAATTGTACGCACCCAGCATCAGCGTGCTGTCGAGCGTGTCCGCGAGCGACATTCCGGCCGTGAACAGCGCCGGAAAAACGAGGATCGACCAGATCGGCAACCCTTGCGACGCCTCGGTCGCCGAGATTCCCAACAGGGCGATTTCGGTCGCCGTGTCGAAAGAGAGCCCGAACAACACCCCCACGGGATACATATGCCAACTCCGGCGGATGAGGCCGAACAGGCGGCGGAATACGCGGCCGATCGGGCCGCGATTGGCCAGCAGCAGATCCATGTCCTCCTCGACGAATCGGCCCCTCCGCTTCACCCGTCGGAAGGTGGTGTAGACGCCGGCCAGAACCACGAGATTGGCCGCCGCGACAGCGAACAGGAAGAATACCGAGATGCCGGTGCCGAGGACGACGCCGATCGCTTTGAACTCGGCAAGGTGGGTCTGCAGGCCCGCGGTCGTCGCGGCGATGGCCAGCGACAGGGCGATCACCACACTCGAATGCCCGAGCGAGAAGAATAAGCCCGCCGCGACCGGCTGCTGGTTTTCCTGCATCAATTTGCGCGTCACATTGTCGATGGCGGCGATGTGGTCGGCATCGAATGCATGGCGCAGGCCCAACGTATAGGCCAGCAGGGCCGTTCCGAGAAGGACAGGCTGGTCGTGGAAAACCGCAAGGGCCCAGCCCCACGCCAGCAGATTGCCCGCGATCAGCGCCGCGTAGAGCGCAATCAGTTTACCGCGCAGCTTACTGTCGCCAAATGCGCGTGAAGCCATGTCGCCGGTTCCTTGCGCCTGGAGATGACGGGGATGCTGGTTCAGCGGAAGAGCAACGGTGGAGGGGGCGCAGAATTCGGCTGTTTGCCGCCGAGATCGGTCGAACCACGATCCGGAACCCTTCCGTCCACGCGCTCGGCTCAAGTCCACGATACGAAATCGATCACATCGTTGATAAAACGTACAACGCCGCCCGGCGATTGACAATATTTTCAATGCCTCTATCGTCCACAATGTGGATTTCTTTCGAGGGCGAGACCCGGCATGGCAGCGAACCGAAATCGCGAGGGCGGCCATCGCGGGACGCAGAGCGTGCATCGCGTGGCCTTGCTGCTGCGGACCATCGCCTCGGCCGACGAGCAAGGCTGCCGCCTAGTCGACTTGGCGCGCCAAACCAGCCTGGCGCGGCCGACGGTTCACCGATTGCTAAAAGGACTGACCAGCGAGGGCCTGGTCGACCAGAGTCCGACAAACCGGCACTACAGCCTCGGACCTATGTTGTACGAGCTGGGGTTGGGCGCAGCCCCTCGATTCAATCTGCGCCAGTTGTGCAAACCCGCATTGTTGCGGATTGCCGGACGCACAGGCGATACGGTCTTCCTGTCGACCCGCAGCGGCTGGGACGCCGTGTGCCTCGACAGGAACGAAGGCTCCTTTCCCATCAGGACATTGACGGTGGACGTCGGCAATCGACGGCCGCTCGGCGTCGGAGCCGGCGGCGGCGCCCTACTCATGGCTCTGCCCGAGGAGGAGGTCGAGGAGATCCTTTCGACCAATGCCAAACACTTTTCGCGTTATGCCAATCTAAAGGTCCAGGACGTGCGCATGATGATCAAACGCGCGCACGAGATCGGGTACATGTTCAACGATCGCCAGGTGACGCCCGGGGCCATGTCCATCGGTCTGCCCATCACCAATCCGCATGGACCACCAATCGCCGCCGTGAGCATCGGTGCGATCAGCGACCGGATGAAACTGCAGCGCCGACAGGAGCTGGCCGCCATTCTGCGCCGCGAGGTGAAGGAATTGGAGCGAGAAATCCAGACGAATCCCTCGGCACGATGGGACAGAAGCTAGCGCGGTTCCATTCGCTTGATCCAGCCTCCATCGTCATGGCCGGGCCGGCGCCAACGGGCCGGCGCTTCGCGCCGCTCGATGACAGGCTCCGCGCCGCGTCCCGCCATCCCGACCAGAACGGCAGTGCGTCCCTAAGCGGGATTGCCGGGAACAGGCCCGGCAATGACGAAAACCTTGGAATCGATCCGTGTGGAGATGGCCCTGGCGCATCCCGGCGAATTCGACCCCGCTGGTGCGAACGGCCGCGACGAGCCAAGGCGCGAGCGTCGACCCGGCCGGCATTTTCTCCATCAAACGTGGCGCTAAGTCTACATCGTGGACTATTTTTTGCGAATAATCAAATTACACAACGCCATATCGGCGTAGGTTTTTCGCAACCATAAAAACCGTCCACATATTAGACGCGGGAGGAATTCGTCATGGTCGACTTGACGCGGACCAGGGTGCGCGAGCAGGAAGCCGCTCCGGCTCTGAAGTACGACATCGCCTATCAGAAGCGCGGCGACTTCATCGACCACAGCATGACCGGCCAGATCGTGATCAAGGATTCCGATCGCGAATGGGAGCTCGCCCGGCAGGGCTATCTCAAGTGGTACATCCTCGAAAAGGAATACCCGGAAACGGTGCTCAACGACTGGTGGGTGTTCGTCCACGACATCAAGAAGGCGTCCGGCAAGCACCGACACCAGGGCGGCCTGGTGCTGTTCATCATCGAGGGCCGCGGCGCCACGGAGCTCAATGGCGAGATCATCGAGTGGGAAAAAGGCGATTGTGTCCTTCTGCCGATGGACCCGCAGGGCTGCGAGCACAAGCACTACAATCACGGGACCGAGCCGGCGAAATGGCTGGCCTTCATCTAAATCCCCGCCTGGGACCACGTCGCCAGCGAGCTGGTGCAGCTCGAGGTCAATCAGGATTTTGAGCAGCGCCAGGGAAAGTGACCGCGGCGCCCGGACATTCGACCAAACAGCGAAAGCAAAACCGATGAGCGAGCCGGAAAACCACCAGGGCGAAGAGCGCATGCAGGGGATGGTGGCGGAGATGCTGGGCCGCGATCTTTGGGGCGAGCTGTTCAAGCTGCGCGACGAGCAGCGCGAGGACCAGAAGAAGTCGGTGTGGCTCATCAAGGGCAACAAGCTGCCGTGGGAGAATAACAAGCAGGGAATCATGAAATGGTACATGCATCCGCTGCTCAAATCCCCCTGCATCAACACGCTCGCGATCTTCGTGCAACAGATCCCGCCGGGCAGCCGCAGCGGCCGCATGCAGCATCCCGGCAACCAGGTCATCTTCGTCTGGGAAGGCCAAGGCTACACCCTGTTGGACGGGCAGAAATTCCACTGGTCGCAGAATGACGTGGTGCAGCTGCCGCTGCGATTGAAGGGCGTGACCTTCCAGCACGTCAACACCGATCCGGACAACCCGGCCGTTCTGATCTGCTGCGAGCCCAATGCATTCCACTCCACCGGGGTCGACCGCGGCAGCGGGTTAGAGCAGCTCGAGGTTTCTCCCGACTATCAGCCATAGGCCTCGAACATTCCGCGTGCGCGCCGATGCACTGCCGACAGCCGCCCAATTAGGACACCGCCAATGCCCATTAAGCTGAGTGTGGACCGCCTCAAGTCCGAGCTGACCAACATGGCGAGCAAGAGCCTGGTTCACATCGATCCGGCCGTCCTGGAGGCGCAGGCGCTGGAGGTGGGCGCGGTGGTCAAGATCGCCACCGACTTCACCCGCTATCCAATTCCCGCGCGCATCGGCGAGTGCTACGAGGAGGACCGGGGCAGCGGACTGATCCGGCTCGATCGCTTCCTGCGCACCGCCCTCAAGGCGAAGATCAACCAGGAAGTGGAGATCGAGCTCGTTCCCTCGGTGCCCGAGCTCGCCAGCGTCACCCTGATGCCGCCGATCGACGTGTCGACCGCGCATCATCTCAACGATCACCTGCAGGAATCCTTCATGACCAACCGCACCCCGCTCGGCCGTGGGTCGGTGGTCTATGCGACGTTCCACGATTCCGTAGCCGGAACCACCTACAAGGTCACCAAGGTGACGCCGGAGATCGGCGAGGTGTCGGCCAAGACCAAGATTCACGTCGAGGTTCCCGCCAGCGGCGGGATCAAGGCCGACGAGGACGTCACCTTCGAAGACATCGGCGGGATGCAGAAGGAGATCAAGCTCGTCCGCGAGCTGGTGCAGCTGCCGTTGCAGTTTCCCCAGGTCTACCGCCAGCTTGGCATCCTGCCCCCGCGCGGCATCATCTTCTACGGGCCTCCGGGCAGCGGCAAAACCTATCTTGCCCGCGCGATCGCCAACGAGGTGCGGGCCGGCTTCTATTACGTCAACGGCCCCGACGTGGTCGGCACCATGTACGGCGAGACCGAGGCGAACCTGCGCCGGATCTTCGCCGAGGCGGCCCACCACGCGCCGTCCATCGTGTTGATCGACGAGCTCGACGCCATCGCGCCGCACCGGGAAAAATCCGGCGCCCAGTCCGATGTCCGCATGGTGACGCAGTTGCTGTCTCTGCTGGACGGGCTGATGAAGGTCGACGGCGTGGTGGTGATCGGCACCACCAACCGGGTGGATGCCATCGACGTGGCCTTGCGCCGCCCCGGCCGCTTCGACCGCGAGATTTTTATCGGTCCGCCCGCCGCGGTGGGGCGGCTGGACATTCTGAAGATCCACAGCCGCGAGATGCCGCTGACGGACGAGGCCAGTCTCCATCTCGATCACGTCGCCGCGGTGTCGCACGGCTTCGTCGGCGCCGATCTCATGGAGCTCTGCCGCGAGGCCGGCCTCAATGCCCTGCGCCGCAGCTCGTCCGGGCTGCTCGACCATCTCGCCGCCTTCCGCTTCCAGGAGAGCATGCTGGAAGTGGATGCGCGCGATTTCGACGCCGCGCTCACCAAGATTCGCCCCTCCGCCCTTCGCGAGGCCGT
>JBARNF010001276.1:0-5295 GCA_049802835.1 Bradyrhizobium sp. | reverse complement strand
GTGAAGATCCGCGCCGTGCCGGCCAGCGGCAATTGCACCAGGAAGAAGCGGTCGAGACATCCGGGATCGATGGTGACCGCGCCGCCATAGGCGACGTAGTTGATGGAGAAGCCGTCAAATGCCGCGCAATTATGCAGCGCGAGGAAATCATGCGCGGACTTCGTCCGCGGTTGCAGCCCGTGCGGACAGAAGATGCGACCTATTTGTTCAGCCGCCTCATCGACATCGTGCGTTGCAACACGGCCATAGGCCGCGAGCCGCTGCGCTGCGGACAGTCCCGAACTGCGATCAGCAGCTGCATGTGCAGTCATGACCCACATCGCCCGTCGAAATCATTTGAAACCTATAATAATTAGCATCTGGCGTCGAGGGATTCGTTTTGCGGATAGACACCACGCTGCAATCACTCGATCCTTCAGGCGTGTGCAGGAAGGAGATACGCCATGATCACACTCGAAAAAGGCATCACGCGCGCCGGCACCGGCTATGCCGGCAAGACCTGGAACATCCTGGGTCAGCTCTACTTCCCCAAAGCCATCACCGAGTCCACCTTCGCGTTCGAGACCAACAGCGAGCCCGGCCAGTTCGTCCCCGTTCACGTTCATCCGACCCAGGACGAATTCATCCTGGTGCAGGAGGGTGTGCTCGACCTCAAGCTCGACGGCGCCTGGGTCAAGGCGCATGCCGGCGATCTCGTGCGGATGCCGCGCGGCATCCCCCATGGCTACTTCAACAAATCCGACAAGCCGGCGCGTGCACTGTTCTGGGTGTCGCCGATGCAGAAGCTCGAGGCGCTGTTCAACATGCTGGACAATCTCGCCGACCCGGCCGAGGTCGTGCGGATTTCGGCCGAGCACGAGGTCGACTTCCTGCCACCTGAGGCCAACGACTAGGCGGCAGTGCCAGCCCAGCCTCGGGCGCACAATTCCTCATCGCAGCAGGGCGCGTGAACGCAATCTGTTTTGCACACCCTGCAGCATGAGGAGATGCACCGCCTGAACTGCGTGTGATCGGCGACGTTAGCCTCGCCCTGATTTCGACGCTGGCCGGTCCGTCGGCGTCGCATGCTTCGGTCGCGCCGGGCGACCTTCGTCATCGTCAAATTCTTCAGCGAGCTCTTGCAGCGCGACAGATGAAGGCTGTCCGCACGCGGCTGCGCGCTCGACAACAGGAGGTCCCATGATCGCGCGAAAGAACGTCTGTGTGATTGGCGCCGGCGTCTCCGGTCTCGCCGCCGCAAAAGCATTCGCAGCCCGCGGCCACAACGTGACCATCGTCGAGCGGAGCGCCGATCTCGGCGGCGTGTGGGAGCCCGCCCGCTCCTATCCCGACGTGCAGACGCAGAGCCCCAAGGAGCTCTATCGCTACACCGACAAGCCGATGCCCGACAGCTATCCGGAGTGGCCGAAGGGACCGCAGGTCTATGCCTATCTCGCCGACTACGCGAGATCCCATGACCTCGTCCGCCTGATGCGGCTGAACACGTCCGTTCTCGCGATGCAGCGGCGCGACGACGGCAGGCCGGGCTGGACGCTCGATCTCAAAACGGCGGATCGCGCGACCCGCGAGGATTTCGATTTCGTGGCCGTCTGCACCGGACAGTTCAACGAGCCGCAGACGCTGTCTCTTGCAGGCGAGAATCAGTTCACGGCCGCCGGCGGCGAGATCATGCATTCCTCGAAATACAATGACGCCGGCCTTGCAACGGGCCGCAACGTCGTGGTGCTCGGCGGCTCGAAATCGGCCACCGACATCGCAGTCAACGCGGTGCGCTCCGGCGCCCGTTCCGTGACGATCGTGTTTCGCGAGCCGGTGTGGCGCATTCCTTATTTCATCGGCGGTCTCATCAACTTCAAGCGCATCCTCTACATCCGCGCCCAGGAGCAGATGTTCGCGAGCTGGGGGATCGGCCCGCGCGCACGCCTCGCCCATCTCCTCGCCAAGCCGCTGGTCTGGGCCAATTGGCGCGGCCTCGAGAGCCTGCTCAAGCTGCAGCTCAAGCTCGCCAAGTGCAACATGGTGCCCAAGATCAGGATCGAGGATGGCGTGAACTGCTCGGTGCCGATCGCGACGCCCGACTTCTTTCCGATGGTCGCCGACGGCCGTATCAAGGCAGTGCTCGGCACCTTCGACCACTATGAGCCGAACATGATCGTAGCCAGCGGCGGCGAACGGATCCCGGCCGACATTGCGATCCTCGCCATCGGCTACAAGCTCGGTGTTCCCTTCCTGTCGGAGGCCGACCGCGCCAAGCTCGTCGATCCCGACGGGCAATACCGGCTGTACCGGCTGATCGCCAATCCCGACCTTCCGGACCTGGGCTTCGTCGGCTTCAATTCGAGCTTCTGCACCGTGCTCTGCGCCGACATGGCCGCCAACTGGCTGGTGCGCTACGCCGACAAACAGCTGGCGCATCAGCCGAGCGAGCAGGAGATGCGGGACAACATCGAGATGATGCTGTATTTCAAGCGGGTCGAACGCCCAGCGGCGGGCGTCTATGGCGGACTATGTGTTGCACCCTATCACTTCAAGCATTTCGACGAATTGCTGGCCGACATCGGCGCCAAGCACCGGCGGAGGAACCCATTGGCCGAGATGTTCGCCCCGCCCGATGCGGACGCTTATGGTGACTTCCTCGCCTCGGTCCCGGCCTACCAGGCCGGCGCCTGACGGCGCTGCCTGCGTTGATCAGCGGCGCCCCATGGCGATCACGGCCGCGCCGCAACTACGCCACAACACCCGTTCGATCGACCTCCTATCCGGCCTTCGGGCCGGGTTCGGGAGGTCCCCGATGCTGGCCTTCCTGCCCTGGCCGCGCTATCCAAGGCGCCCCCCACATCCGGTCACCAGCCGTTTGCCTCGGAGCCCACTCATGACCCTGTCGACCCGCATCCGCACCATCAGTCTCGCCGTCTCGGCCGCGATCCTCCTGACCACCGCAGCCCAGGCCGCGGAGATCCACGTCATGATCTCCGGCGGCATGACGGCGGCGTTCAAGTCGCTGGTGCCGGAGTTCGAGCGGCGCTCCGGTCACAAGGTCACGATCGCCTATGGCCCGTCGATGGGAACGACGACGAATGCCATTCCGGTCCGTCTCGATCGCGGCGAGCCCGCCGACGTGCTGATCATGGTCGGCTATGCGCTCAGCGACCTCACCACCAAGGGCAAGGTGATGCCGGACAGCCATGTCGACCTCGCCAATTCGCCGATCGGCGTCGCCGTGAAGTCGGGCACTCCGCATCCCGACATCGCGAGCGCCGAGGCCGTGAAACGCATGCTGATCGCCGCCAAGACCATCGCCTATTCGGACAGCGCCAGCGGCGTGTACGTCTCGACCGAGATGTTCGACAAGCTCGGCATCAAGGAGCAGATGAAGGACAAGGCCCGGATGATTCCGGCCACCCCCGTCGGCGAGATCGTGGCCATGGGTGAAGCGGAGATCGGCTTTCAGCAGATCAGCGAGCTCAAGCCGGTGAAGGGCATCGACATCGTCGGCCCGCTGCCGGCCGGACTGCAGAAGATGACGGTGTTCTCTGCGGGCATCGCGACCAATGCCAAGGAGCCGGATGCCGGCAAGGCGCTGATCAAGTTCCTCGGCTCACCTGACGCGCGCAAGACGATTGTGGAGAGCGGGCTCGATCCGATCGTTACGAGGTCACCCAACTAATTCGAGCGGGTCGACGCAGGAACGACCGGCTCTCCCCACCCTGCGATGTGGGAAGAGTACGAACAGGCAGCGTCGGCGCAATCAACTGCGCCTACTGCGTGAGCAGCGTGGACTCGTTCAGATTGTTGGCGCCATAGGCCTTCTTGAGCAGGCCATTCGCCTTGGACTCCGTCATGAACTTGGTGACGAAAGCGAGCGACTGCGGATGCTTCTGCGGCACCGCGGCCGCAGTATCCGTCTTCTTGAAGGTCTCGCTCAGCACTTTCGTCCCGGGCAGTTGCTTGGCGATCAGGGTCAGCTGATCGCGCGCCAGCGCCAGTGCATCGATCTCGCCCGCCGACAGCAGCGCATAGACCTCCTCATAGGACTTGAAGCCGGTGACGGTCGCCTTCTTCAGAAAGGCCTTGGCACCGCGCAGCACGGTCGTATCGTTGATGGCTGCAATCTCGGTGCCGGCCTGGTCCAGCGCCGCGATGTTGGCGACGTCGAGACCGGCGCGGACGATGAACGTGGTCTCGACCGAATCGTAGACCGGACCGAACGACACCTTGGCCCCGCGCTCCGCGTCCTTCGGCATGAAGGCAACGTCCCAGACGCCCTGGGCGGCCTCGTCGGTGATGGCATTGGAATTTGGATGCTCGACGAACTCGACGGGCACGCCGACCTGCGCCGCCATGGCCTTGCCGAGCTCGACCGGCACGCCCGCGTAACCATTGTCGGACTTGACGCACCAGAACGCGCCGCCGGCAGGACCAATCGCGATGGCCACCCTGAGCTTGCCGGTGGGCGCGATTTCTTCCTTCAAGCCGGCTGCGCAGGCAGTGTTGCCGACAAACGTGATTATCGCAGCTGCCAGGGCTGCATCACGCAGCCAGCGCCAAAACGCCATGGCCCTCTCCCATCGGATTGCAAGTTGGTACGAGCCGCACCTTGCCGGGAGCAGAGTTAAATACAGCTTACCTTGCTGATGCAAAGCAACATGCAGCGCGCAAAACTTACGCGCCGCAATTACCGTTTCAAATAAGTCGATACAGAAAACTGATTAAACCCGCCTTAAACGCAGCGCCGAACCCAGACGCCGTTGACCAGAACGGTCCGGCAGGCTGCCGCCACCGGCTTGCGCACGACGACGGCACCGGCAGCGCCAGCGCAGCCGGCCCGCACGACGCCGCGCGCGCACACGACGGCATTGGCGTCCGATATCGAAATAAATGGCATCAACACCAGGACAAACAATCCGCACAGCGTCGACAGAATGGCACGTGAAATAATGGCGTTCATATTCAAACTCCGGATCATGATCTGATTAGTCAAATATCCACCCTGTCGCGACTTTGCCGGCAGCACCGTGCCCCGGCAACTGTGACAATTTGGGTGGATTCGAATTTCGTGCATCATCGCGTGCACCTGCGGCGGTAACCGCTGCTGCCGGCGACCGCCCCCGTTACCGGTTGGCGGCGAACTCGGCCAGCATGCCCCTGCAGCCAGGCGACAGCGAGCCGGCGTTGGCTGCAAGACACTGCGCGATCCGGCCGCCGCCCGCCTCGACACCGCTGCACAATGCGCGCGCGTCCGGGCCGCATGCGGCCCGGACGATGCGCAATTCCTCGAGCGGCCGCAGTGGCCGC
>JBARNF010001275.1:0-12732 GCA_049802835.1 Bradyrhizobium sp. | reverse complement strand
TGATGGTCGAGAAATCCGGGGTTGCGGTGTCGCCCGGCGTCGGCTTCGGCGAGCATGGCGAAGGCTATGTCCGCATCGCGCTGGTGGAGAACGAGCAGCGCATCCGGCAGGCTGCGCGCGGCGTCCGCCGTTTCCTTGAAAGCGGCATCGAAACGTTGCACAACGTGGTTCCTCTCGCCAACCGGCGCTGAGCCTTCCAGTATTTTCCTTTCGACAGGTTCTTTGATTCCATGATCGCACCCCTGAGAGTGGGCATCGCGGGCCTCGGCACCGTGGGTGCCGAGGTCGTTCGTCTCATCGAGCGGCAGGGGCGCGTGCTGTCCGAGCGCACGGGACGGCCGGTGCGCGTCGTCGCCGTGACCGCGCGGTCGAAGGCCAAGAAGCGCGACATCGATCTGTCCGGCATCAAATGGGCCAAGGATGCGCTGGCGCTTGCTGGGGATCCCGAGGTCGACTGCCTGGTCGAGCTGGTGGGCGGCGCAGGGGACCCTGCGCTGTCGGCCATCGATACCGCGCTCAAGGCCGGCAAGTCGGTGGTGACGGCCAACAAGGCGCTGATCGCCAAGCACGGCCTGAAGCTCGCCAAGGCCGCCGAGAAGCATGGCGGTGCGCTGAATTTCGAAGCGGCCGTCGGCGCCGCCATTCCGGTGGTCAAGACGTTGCGCGAGGGCCTCGCCGGCACCGGCATCAGCCGCGTCTACGGCATTCTCAACGGTACCTGCAACTACATCCTGACCCGGATGGAGCAGGAAGGGCTGTCGTTCGACGAGTGCCTGAAGGATGCCCAGCGCCTCGGCTATGCCGAAGCCGATCCGTCGTTCGACATCCATGGCCACGACACCGCGCAGAAGCTCGCCATCCTGGCCAGCCTCGCCTTCGGCACCCAGGTGGCGCAGAGTTCGGTCTATGTCGAGGGCATCTCCTCGATTGCGCCGGAAGATCTCAAGGCGGCTGCCGAGCTCGGCTACCGCGTCAAGCTGCTCGGCGTCGCCATGCGCACCGCCAAGGGCATCGAGCAGCGGGTCCATCCGACGATGGTGCCGAAATCGTCCTCGATCGCCCAGGTGATGGGCGTCACCAACGCGGTCACGATCGACGGCGAGGGCATTCCGCCGATCACGCTGGTCGGGCCGGGAGCAGGGGGCGCGGCCACCGCATCCGCCGTGGTCGCAGACATCGCCGACGTCGCGCGCGGCATTCGCATCGCGCCGTTCGGGCGTCCGGTCGACAAGCTGCAGGCGACCGAGAAAGCGCCGATGGAGCGGCACGAGGGCGGCTACTACATCCGCCTGATGGCGCGCGACCATGCCGGCACGGCCGCGACGATCGCGACCCGGCTCGCCGAGCAGAAGATCTCGATCGAATCGATCGTGCAGCGCCATCCCAACGGCAGCGAGCCGCCGAAATCCGCCGGCAAGAGCGCGCCCGTGCCTGTCATTCTCATTACCTACGCGACCCATGAAGACGCGGTGCATCGCGCCCTGCAGGCGGTGCAGCGCGACAAGGTCATCAGCGGCAAGCCGCAGGTCATCCGGATCGAAAAAAATTAGGGCATCATGCCCAGGGAACTGTTTGTCCCTGCTCAAACAAACGCATGGCGTTTGCCCAAACTTCATGCTCAAACCGGGGGAGTCGACAGGCGGAGAGCGGCCATCCGGGCCAACCGTCTGATCGGTGCGTCGTTCGTGGGGGCGACGTTTGAACGGTAGATTTTGATGGCGGGTGTCCGCCGTGACGTCTTGAGGAGTTGACCGATGTCGACGCAGATTTCTGTCCCGCAGCAGTTGTTGCTCGAGCGCATCCTGACGCTTGAGCTGGTGCGCGTGACCGAGCGGGCGGCGGTGTCGGCGGCACGGCTGCGCGGCCATGGCCAGGAGAAGCCGGCCGACCAGGCGGCCGTGGATGCAATGCGTCGCGAGCTCAACAAGCTGCCGATCGAAGGCACCGTCGTGATCGGCGAGGGCGAGCGCGACGAGGCGCCGATGCTGTATATCGGCGAGAAGGTTGGTCTCAACACCGGTCCCAGGGTCGACATCGCGGTCGACCCGCTCGAGGGGACGACCTTGTGCGCCAAGAACATGCCGGGCGCGATCGCGACCATGGCGATGGCCGATGGTGGCACGCTCCTCCATGCTCCCGACGTCTACATGCAGAAGATTGCGGTCGGCCCCGGCTACGCCAAGGGCGTCGTCGACATCGACGCGACGCCGGCCGACAACGTTCGCCGCCTGGCCAAGGCCAAGGGCGTCGAGCCCGGCGCAATCACGGTGCTGGTGCTCGATCGTCCGCGTCACGCTGACATCATCCAGGGCGTACGCTCGACCGGTGCAGCCGTGCGGCTGATCACCGACGGTGACGTCGCCGGCGTGATCCACTGCGCCGACCCGGACAACACCGGCGTCGACATGTATCTCGGCACCGGCGGCGCACCGGAAGGCGTGCTCGCGGCTGTGGCGCTGCGCTGCATCGGCGGCCAGATGCAGTGCCGGCTGATTCTCGATACCGAGGAGAAGCGCGAGCGCGCCCATAAGATGGGCGTCGGCGACCCCAAGATGATCTACGGCATCGAGGACATGGCCCGTGGCGATTGTCTGTTCGCGGCCACCGGCGTCACCACCGGCTCGCTGCTCTCCGGCGTCAAGTTCCGCAAGGACGGCGTGATCGAGACCGAGACCGTCGTCATGCGCTCGGTCACCGGCACGGTGCGCTACATTCGCGCCGAGCATCGGCAGCTGGCGAAGTTCCACCTCGACTGACGGCGGAGCGGCGCGATGTCCGATCTGTCCATGGTCAAGGCGCTGGTCTTCGACGTGTTCGGCACCGTCGTCGACTGGCGCAGCAGCCTGATCAACGATTTCACAACATGGTCGAAGACGCGCGGCATCCAGGGCGACTGGACCGCGCTGGTCGACGGCTGGCGCGGGCTCTATGTCGGCTCGATGGACGAGGTCCGCAAGAACCCCGAGCGCGGCTACGTCATCCTCGACGTGCTGCACCGCCGCTCGCTGGAAATCCTCGTCGCCAAGCTCGGCATCACCGGGCTCACCGAGGCCGACCTCGATCATCTCACCCGCGGCTGGCACCGGCTGCATCCGTGGGCCGACAGCGTTGCCGGGCTGACCCGGCTGAAAGCCAAATACATCATCTCGCCGCTCTCCAACGGCAACGTCGCGCTGCTCACCAACATGGCGAAGTTCGCAGGCCTGCCCTGGGACCTCGTCCTCTCCGCCGAGCTGTTCGCGCACTACAAGCCCGACCCCGAGACCTATCTCGGCGCCGCACGTCTGCTTGGTCTTGCGCCCGGCGAGGTCATGATGGTCGCCGCGCACAACAACGATCTCGAGGCCGCGCAACGTTACGGCCTGAAGACCGCCTTCGTTGCGCGACCCACCGAATACGGCCCGCTGCAGAGCCGCGACTTCGCAGCCACCGGGGCCTGGGACATCACAGCCCACGATTTCGGCGGCATCGCCGATCGCCTGGGCTGCTGACCCTCCCGCGTTACGCGCCGGACACGATCGCGCCGTACCAGCCGAGCCCCTTGTAGGTCTCGTAGCCCGGCGTGGCGTGGAACGCGACCAGGCGCCCCGAGGCGTCCTGATAGAAGCCGCTGCGCTTGCCGTCGAGCTTGAGCGACAGCCGCTCACTCAGGATGCCCTGGCCGTCGGACGCGGCGATGATTCGGAAATTGGAATCGACCAGCAGCACGCGGGCGCGGTCACTTTCGCTGACGCGGACACCCTGGACGATCGCGCGCGCCTGCGCTTCCCAATCGAAATGGATCGCGAGCACGCCGAGCGGCTTGCCGTGCGCCTTTCCGCCCTCGCGCACCGAGGCGCAGTAGGTTGCGACCTGGGCATTGCCGAGCAGCGGCTGGCTCTCGACATCGCCCGCGACATAGTCGTCACCGGAACGCAGGCCGCGCGCCTCCCGAAACCATTTGGTATCAGCCACGCTCTGGCCGACAACGTTGAAGCGGTCGGCGCGGCCGTTGGCGATGACCTTGCCACCCAGGTCGCACAGCCACAGATCCAGATAGACCGTGTAGGCCGACAGGATCACGGCGAGCCGTTCGGAGACATGCGCGACCCTTGTCGCATCCGGGTTTGCCGCACAATCGACGACGGCTGAATCGGTCGCCCACCAGCGCACGTCGCAGGTGCGTTCGTAGAGATTGCGGTCGATCAGTTCGATCGCATTCAGTGACAGATCGACCATGCGCTCGCCGCGGGCACGGTCCGTCATGTGCTCGATCGAGCTCTTGAGATTGCCGGTGCGCGTCGTGAGCTGGCCTTCGAGCTCGCGCGCGATGGTCTCGACCTGCTGGCCGACGGCGCGGACCTCCTGCGCCACGACGGCGAAGCCAGCGCCCTGCGCGCCGACCCGCGAGCTTTCAATCAGCGCGTTCAAGGCCAGCATCTTCATCTGGTTGGTGATCTGCTGGATCGACTTGGTCTTCTCGCAGGCAATCTGATTGACCTCGCCGGTGAGCCGGGCGATCAGCGCCGCGACGTCGGTCTCGTCATCCTTGTGAGCCGGTTGTGAGGGAGCAATAGAGGGGGACATCTTCAACTCGGGGGCGATCGGCATCGGCAATCAACTCCATGTTGCCGCGCTCTCCGTCGGCACGGGATGCGCGAACAAATCAGGCATAATATTTGATTGAAATTGTACGAAGTTCGCCTAACGGCTGTTTAATGCACGCCCTTGGACACAGCTGTAATTTTAGGCAACCAGCCGAATAGGCTGTCAGCTCCATTGATTTTCCTGTGGGTTCCCTGTCGTTCTCCCGCGATTCTGTCGGGTTCCATGGATGGAACCTGCTGATGGCGGAGAGTTGCTGTAGATTCGGCGGTGTCCGTTTCGAATCGCTGCGCTGCAAGCGAGGCTCCGCACGTCATGGCACCATCTGCCCTTGCTCTGCCTCTGAGCGCGCCGCCGGCGTTTCTCGGGGTACGGTTGTCGCTGACCAATAAATTGTGGCGCGACCGTCTGGATGCGCGCGGGGCGGCGCGGGCGCTCGCGATCGTGCAGCGCTATCAGTTGCCGGAAATGCTGGCGCGGGTGCTGGCCGGGCGTGACGTCGAGCTCGACCAGGTCTCGGACTTCCTCGATCCCACCATCCGCAAGCTGATGCCGGATCCGTTCACGGTGACGCAGATGGAGGCTGCGGCAGGCCGCATCGCCGATGCTGCGGTGAAGGGCGAACGCGTTGCGATCTTCGGCGACTACGACGTCGATGGCGCGACGTCGGCGGCGCTGCTCGCCTGGCATCTGCGCCATTGCGGAATGGATCCCCTGATCCACATTCCCGACCGCATCTTCGAAGGCTACGGGCCGAATGTCGAAGCCATCCGCGCGCTCGCGGCCAAGGGCGCGACGCTTCTGGTGACGGTCGACTGCGGCACGACGAGTCTCGAGCCGCTCGCCGAGGCGCGACGGCTCGGCATGTCCGTGGTGGTGATCGATCACCACCAATGCGGCGAGGAGCTGCCGGAGGTCGACGCGCTGGTGAATCCGAACCGGCCCGACGATCTCTCCGGCCTCGGCTATCTCGCCGCGGTCGGGCTCACGCTGGTGACGCTGGTCGCCGTCAACAGAGAGCTGCGCGCCCGTGGCTTCTGGAGCAGCACCAGGCCTGAGCCCGATCTGCTCAGCATGCTGCATCACGTCGCGCTCGGCACCGTTGCCGACGTCGCCCCGCTGATCGCTCTCAACCGCGCCTTCGTCGCCAAGGGCCTGATCGCGCTGCGCCGGCGCGACCATGTCGGCCATACCGCACTGATGGACGTGGCGCGGCTCAACGGCCCGCCGGAGGCCTGGCACCTCGGCTTCATGCTGGGGCCGCGTATCAACGCCGGCGGCCGCATCGGCCGCGCCGATCTCGGCGTGCGGCTGCTGCTCGAAGGTGACATCTCGGAAGCGGCGCGCATCGCCGCCGAGCTCGATCGTCTCAACAGCGAGCGCCGCGTCATCGAGCAGGCTGCGGAAGCGCAGGCCGAGGCGGAGGCGCTGGCCTCGCTCGGGCTTGAAGACAAGGGCGCGGTGATCGTGACGGCCTCCCAGGGCTGGCATCCCGGCGTAGTTGGTCTCGTTGCCTCGCGGCTGAAGGAAAAGTTCGCCCGTCCCGCGTTTGCGATCGCGCTCGAGCCCGGCGGCATCGGCACCGGATCGGGCCGCTCGATTCCCGGCGTCGATCTCGGCAAGGCGGTGCGCCATGCGGTGGAGCAGGGCATCCTGATGAAGGGCGGCGGCCACGCGATGGCTGCCGGCGTCACGCTGCGCAGGGAGCGGCTGGCCGAATTCCGCGCCTATCTCGAAAGCGCGCTCGCCGCCGACGTCGCCGATGCGCGCCACGTCAACGAGATCCTTATCGACGGCGCAATCAGCGCGCGCGCGGCAACGCCGGAGCTGGTCGCGACGCTCAATCGCGCCGGTCCCTTCGGCAGCGGCAATCCCGAACCGATCGTGGCGCTGCCGTCGCATCAGCTGGTCTATGCCGACGAGGTCGGCCAGGCGCATCTGAAGCTGCGCTTCAAATCCGGCGACGGCGCCACCGTCAACGCCATCGCGTTCCGCTCGGTCGGCCAGAAGCTCGGCAATGCGCTGCAACAGCATCGCGGCCAGATCCTGCATGTCGCCGGCACGCTCACCGTCGACCGCTACCAGGGCGTCGAGCGGGTGCAGCTCCGCGTGCTCGACGTCGCGGTGCCGGATCATGGTCCGGCGATGATCAGGTAGTAGCCCCGTCCGCGCTGTCTGCTCCGCTTCATCTCTCTCCATCGTCATGGCCGGGCTTGTCCCGGCCATCCACGTCGAGGAGTTGACAAGAAAGACGTGGATGCCCGGGTCAAGCCCGGGCATGACGAGTAACTAATCAGCAGACTTCGTCGTCCAGACGCGCCCATGCGGTCATGTACGCACCCCTTTGGGGGTATGCCTCCCGCCTCGATAGTCGAGACGACAGCGGAATGTGTGGACGCGTCGTGCCCGCATGACCCTTCGATCTCGCCGCGCCATCGCGCCCGAGTGATGCCTGAGCAAAGCCCTCATCAAAGAAAGAGGGCGCAGGGAATGCCGGGTGAGGGCCTCACCCATGGCCCGCCTGCTAGCAAAATGCAGGCGGCAGGAACCACAGGTGCTGCCGATCCCCGGCATTCCCTGCGCGATGGTCTTCACGTTTATACGCGATCTCCCCGGTGTCCGGCTTGATAGCCACCGTCGCCCTTAGGGATCATCATCTCCCAAGAGCTTGGCGCCAGCATCGGGGCGCCAGGACCACGCGACTTCACGTCCGCAACCTGCCGTTCGTCCGCGCACATCGAAGCACGCTGCGACACGATCGCGGCCACCGCATCCCGCCCTCCACGTTCATGACGATCGCGAAGCGCCCCTCTCATGAGGACGGGATGGGTGCATCATTTCCGAATTTCGGAATAAATGCAAGCGGAAAATTCGAGACCCGGCGACTGAGCAGAGGCAGGTCGCTGATGCGGCTTGCGAAATCGGTCGATCGGCGCCGGCGCTGCTCGACCACCGGCGCACTGTGGCGAATGTTGAAAGGTGCACACGCGCAGAACGCTTGCGCGTTCACGGTCTGCGCGGCAGGTTGTGCAGGGTGCGGGAAGGGTTGCGTGAGATGAAGCGGATATCGTTCAAGGGTGTCGTGATCGGCAACATCGTGGACATCCTGTCGACGAACCTCGCCATCTTTCCAGCGACGATCATCATCTTCATCTTTTCCGGATCTGCTGCGGAGCTTGCAGTCTCCAGCCCTCGCGCTCTGATGGAAAGCGGCCTTTTCAAAGCTCTCATGATGACTTTCGGAGTACTCTGCTCCGTATTGGGCGGCTACGTTTCGGGGAGGGTTGCCAAGCACGATGAGATCCTCAACGGGGCTCTCTCGTCAATTCTGTGCATCGGCTTCGGCGTATACGCGATAATCGGCGGGCGCAGCGCTCGCCATCTGGTCGTGCAACTTGCGTTGATCGCGTTGAGCCCCGCGCTGGCCGCCCTCGGCGGATATTTGAGTTCGCGAGGGAAGAAGCCGCAGTGATCGGCGTAGCCGCTGCTCGACCGGTGCGCCTTGAAACGCGGCTACGATCTCTCGCCTCTGTTTCTTCCAGGATCTCTGCAATCGTTGCGACGTAAGGTCGTTCGGACGAACCGGAGTTGAAGTGCTATGCGACGTTTGCTTGCCGTATTCGGGCCACTCCTGGTGTGGTCGTCGTGTGCGCTCGCTGAGCCGGGCCTGCATTGGCGGACGGCACGCCCCGACGAAAAGCTCTGGTCCGAATCCGTCTCGCGCGAGGTGCAGGAATTCGCCGCCGAACAGCAGCCGACGTCGATCATGGTCGTCAGAGACGACGACATCGTCGCGTCCTGGGGCGACATCGGTGCCAAGGTCAATGTCCGGTCCGCGCGCAAGAGCCTGCTGAGTGCCTTGTATGGCATTGCGGTCGACGATGGCCGGATCAACCTCGACAGCACTCTCGCAGAGCTCGAGATCGATGACGTTCCGCCGGCCCTTTCGCCGGCAGAGAAGAAAGCGACGGTGCGTCAGTTGCTCATGGCGCGCTCCGGCATCTATCATCTCGCGGCCTATGAGACCGGTCAGATGAAGCAGGGGCGGCCAGCGCGCGAAAGCCATCCGCCGGGCAGCTTCTGGTACTACAACAATTGGGACTTCAACGCGCTCGGCACGATCTATCGTCGATCCGTCGACGACGTCTTTGCGAGCTTCGAGAAGCGGATTGCCCGGCCGATCGGCATGGAGGATTTCTCCGCATCGGATGGTCTGTATCTGAAGGAAGCCTCGTCGTCCCATCCGGCCTATGTGTTTCGGGTGAGCGCCCGAGACCTGGCGAGGTTTGGCCTGCTGTTCCTCAACGGTGGCCGTTGGAAGGGGACGCAGCTGGTCCCTTCTCAGTGGGTCACGGAATCGACCACCCGTCTTTCGGACACCGAACAGCCTGAACGTGGTTACGGCTATCTCTGGTGGACGTTCGCCGATGCAAGGTCGGGCCTCAGCGCCTTCTTTGCCAATGGCTACGGCGGCCAACTGGTCGTGGTCGTCCCATCCAAACGCCTGGTGTTCGTCGAACTCGTCGACCTCGCTGCAAACAAGGAAGGGGTTCGGACGCAGCGCTTTCTCGATCTCGTGAGAAGAATCAGCGTATCGGTGCCGTAACAAGGCGTCCAATGGCCATAGCGATCAATCTCCGATCTGATCATTTCTCCGCAGCCGAGATCGAGCGTCTGTGGGATCAGGTCGCGGCGTTCGAGGACGCGCCGTCGATGGGTGAGCTCGGCTATCGGCCGCACGTCACGTTTGCCATCTACGAGTCGCCCGAGATCGACGCAGACACCGCATGGAGCGCCATGCGCGAGGCCGCGCAGGGCGGCGCTGCTCTGGAGGTTCAGTTCAGCCGCATCCGCTGGTTCTCGCATCCGCAGTTCGTGCTGTGGGCCGAGCCGGCGATGAACGAGACGCTCTTCAGATGGCACGCCTCGATCGCGGCGGCGATCAATCCGGCACATTGTCGTCCGCACTATCGTCCTGGCGCGTGGGTGCCTCACTGCACGCTGGGCACGCGAATCTTGGATGACCGGCGCGATGATGCGATGGCCTTCGCGCGCTCGTTCGACCGTCGCTTCACCGTCGTGTTCGACGTCATCGATTGCGTGGTGTTTCCGCCCGTGCAGATCGTCGCGGAGCGGAAGTTGGCGTGAGCGCCTACGGACGATCCCGGTTGTACCGAAATGAAGCTCAGCGCGAGGACGGCTTCGGCAACTGGTCGGGATTGAATTTCGGGACCGGCCGAGGGGCTGGCGGAGCCGCGGCGTCGTCGGATGCGGAAAACAGCAGGAATGCCTCGAATGGCACGTCGGGAGCCTCCGCGGCGTAGCCCCAGCACGTGACGGGCGTGCTTCTGCAGGACCCTTCGAGGCTGAGCGTCAGCTCATCCGGGCCGAACAGCGACGGCTGTCCCGGGGCGTGACGTTTCGTCTTGATGATGGCTGTGAAGCGATCGCCGTCGGCCTCGTAGCATCCCGTGTAGCTCAGCACGGTATCGCCGCCGCAGATCTTGCCGCCCACCAGCTCGACGATACCCGTCCCCTGGCCCTTGGGGGTCTTGAACCAGGCGGAATAGGTGCCTTCTTTCATCATGCGCCGCAGATCCCGTCGTTGGGTCTCGTGCATCGTTGTGCGCCGCAAATTAAGGGAAGGTGAAAACCACCGTTCGAATCGGCCCGGAACCCGAAATTTGTTCGTGTACGAACGCTGGCAGCGGGCTGGGGCGGGGCGGCGTTGACAGCTCCATCTCAGGGCAAAAGGCCATCTGCGGCTGTCCTTCGGAGACGCCTGCCTCCGGCGGTCTCCTCATGACGAGGGCTGGTCGCGGCCAAATCCTAGCCCGTCGTGATGAGGAGCGCCGCTCGCGGCGCGTCTCCTGACGATGCTTCGCATCGCCGGGCGAACCGTGAGCCCGGGACGACGGTGTCCTTCGAACTCATATGCGTTAGACCTGCAATCCAAGCGTCCTCACCCAAGCGACGCAGGCGCCGCCTGAGTCGGCACTCATCGAGAATTGGTCTGACGCCATCTCGTTGCGCGTATATAGAAGCAGGGATCAGGGCCATTCTGAGGGAATATGTGATGCCGTCCGAACCTCGCTCGCCGCGTCTTGCCGTTCTGATCGACGCCGACAACGCCTCGGCCAAGATCGTCGACGGGCTGTTCGAGGAGATCGCCAAGATCGGCGAGGCGAGCGTGCGCCGCATCTATGGCGACTTCTCCAGCCCGCGCTCGAAGCCGTGGGCCGATACCTTGGCGCGCCACGCGATCGTGCCGCAGCAGCAGTTCGCCTATACGACGGGAAAGAACGCCTCCGACATCACGCTGGTGATCGATGCGATGGACCTGCTGCACAGCGGGCGGTTCGACGGGTTTTGTCTGGTGTCCTCGGACAGCGACTTCACGCGGCTTGCGGCGCGCATCCGCGAGCAGGGCATCGACGTGTTCGGGTTCGGCGAGCAGAAGACGCCCGAGAGTTTTCGGCAGGCCTGCCGCCGGTTCGTCTACACCGAGAACCTGCGCAGCGATGCGGCCAGCAGCAAGGATGCTGCGGCTCCGTCGAAGTCCCTGCTGCCGATCAGCGCGGCGACGTCGATCATCGAGAAGGTGATCACGCAGATGGAGAGCGAAGACGGCTGGGTCGCGCTCGGCGTCGTCGGCACGCAGCTCGCCAACCTCGCCTCCGATTTCGATCCGCGCACCTATGGCTGCCGCAAGCTGAGCGATCTCGTGCGCAAGACCGGCGCCTTCGAATTCGAGGAGCAGGCGAAGGGCGGCTCGGTGCGCATCCGCGTCAAGGCGGCAAACGGATCGCAACCCAAGGCGAAGCCGCCGAAGTCGGGCCAGCGCGAGGCGCCAGCCAAGCCGTGATCCTGTCCGTGTGCGGCTGCGTCCCGTCGAGCCCCTCATCTTTCGCCATGACGGGACGACGGTGCCCTGGGCCGAATGGTACTCCTATAGCGCCTCGACGGTGATGGCGCTCAGCCGCCCTGCCGCAGTTTCGCCAGCACCTTCAGCCCGCCATAGCCGTCGGCGGGGGTGAAGCCGGCCTTGGCCTGGAAGTCGCGGATTGCCTTCATGGTGTCGTTGCCGACGCGGCCGTCGGTGCCGCCGGTGTCGAAGCCGGCGGCGGTGAGGCGCTTCTGCATCTCCTGGACCTCGGCCAGGGTCAGCGCGCGCTCCGAGCCGGGGAAGGGCTGAATGAAAGGTGGGCCGCCGAGGATGCGGTCGCCGAGATGGCAGATTGCGAGCGCGTAGCTCATCGCCGGATTGTAGGACTTCACCGAGTAGAAGTTGGGACCGAGCAGGAAGGCGGGACCGCCCTCGGCCGGGATCCAGAGCTGCGCCGTGGCGCTGGCCTGCGGAAACGGCTGGCCGTCGGCGCGGGTGACGCCGGCCGCCTGCCAGGCCGCATAGCTGCGGCTGCTGCCCATGTTGCCGGGTGCGCGTACCTCATAGCCCCAATGCTCGCCGCGATGATATTTGCCGCGGTTGACGAGATAGCGCGCGGTCGAGCCGAGCGCGTCGTCGGGCCGGCCGAACGGGTTGATCTTGCCGTCGCCGTCGTAGTCGAAGCCGACATTGAGCCAGACTTCCGGCATCCATTGGGTGTGGCCCATCGCGCCGGCCCAGGAGCCGCGCATCTCTTCCGGCGTGCTCCAGCCGCGGTCGACGATCTTGAGCGCGTTGGTGAGCTCGGTCTCCCAATAGGCCTTGCGGCGCGGCTCGTTCCAGGCAAGCGCAGCCAGCGCCGGAAACACCGGGCGCATGTGGTTCTGCTGCACCAGGGGATCGCCGAACGCGGATTCGACGCCCCACAGCGCCAGCAGGGTGCCGCGCTCGACGCCGAAATCCTTCTCGATGCGCGCGAACAGCGCCTCGTTCTGCTTCAGCGCCACCTTGCCGTTGATGACGCGCCAGTCGGAGACGCGGCGGTTGATGTATTGCCAGAGCTGCTCCTTGAACTCGGGCTGGTTGCGCATCTCCTTGAACACGGTCATGTCGGGCTCGAGCCGCGCCATGACCCGGGTCCAGGTGGCCGGCGAGATGCCCTTGGCCAGCGCGCGGGCGCGAAAGCCGTCGCGCCAGGCCTCGAACTCGGCCGGCGCGGCATCGGCCGGCAGGGCAGGGATGAGAAGCGCGGCGGCGCCGAG
>JBARNF010001274.1:0-10086 GCA_049802835.1 Bradyrhizobium sp. | reverse complement strand
ATCTGGGCCTTCCCGACATGGCCGGCCACGAGCTGCTGCGCATGATCCGTGCGCGAAACGAGAGCGTGCCCATCGTCGTCCTGTCCAGCCGCGGCGACGAGGCGGGCAAGGTGCAGGCCCTCGACCTCGGCGCCGACGATTATGTGACAAAACCGTTCGGCATGGACGAGCTTTTTGCCCGCATGCGCGCGGCGCTGCGCCACCAGCTCCAGGTCCATGGCGAGCGCCCGGTGTTCCGGGTCGGCGATCTTTCGGTCGACCTCGTCCGCCGCATCGTCAAGGTGGGCGACAGGGAGGTGAAACTCTCGCCCAAGGAATACGACTTGTTGCGCGTGCTGGTGCAGCATGCCGGCAAGGTGCTCACCCACAAATTCCTGCTCGGAGAACTGTGGGATCAACTCACCGATGCGCAGTATCTGCGAGTCTATGTCAGGCAGCTCCGCCAGAAGATCGAGAGCGATCCGGAGCGGCCGCAATACGTTCTCACCGAAACCGGAATCGGTTATAGGCTGCGCGCCCCGGACTGAAAACCTCCATGGTCCCGGCACGACACCTACCAGCGCTTTCGCGTTCCCCTGGAGCCGTGATGACGATTTCCGACTTCCTTTCACCGAACGACGTGATGGTCGACGTTCGCGCCCCGGACAAGCGCCAGCTCTTGCGCGAGCTGGCGCGCAAGGCCGCCGTGGCCCTCGACCTGCCCGCGTACCAGATCGCCGCCGAGCTGCTCAAGCGCGAGGAGCTCGGCTCGACCGGGACGGGAGGCGGCATCGCCATTCCGCACGCCAGGATGCAGGGCGTGACAAAACCGTTCGGCATCCTGGCGAAGCTGAGGCAGCCGATCGATTTCGACGCGATCGACGGCCACCCGGTGGACCTCGTTTTCGTCCTCCTGCTGCCGGCCGATCCCAAAGGCGAGCAGCTCGGCGCGCTTGCCTGCGTGGCGCGGAAGCTGAGAGAGCCAGCGGCTGTGGTGCGCATGCGGGAGGCGAAAGATCCCGCCGGGCTTTATGCGGCAATCTCCGAGTAGAGAGTCAAGCGTGGTTCGTTATTTTAGCCAAATGCCTGATCGCGCAGATCGCAATGCTCACAAGAGACGCGGGAGTTAGGATAGCCCAACGGCGGCGAGAATTCCTTTAGCAACGTGCGGATTTGACCATTTCCAGCTTCCATCCTAGGACGGCGTCTTCCAGTTTTGGCGAGAGCCAACGTCGTCACGCCGCGCCTACCTGCCGAGGTCTGTGAGACGCATCGGCCGCCCCCGCAGGGCGTGCCGGCGCACTCGCATTCTGCAGCCGAGCGCGCGGCGATGGCTAGCCGCCCAACGGCGATTCTGGATCCATGGCCAAAACCCAATCCCACGAGCGTCCCTACCACCACGGCGACCTGCGTCGTGCGATCGTCAAAGCCGCGCTGGAAATCCTAAGTGAAACCCAGAGCCTTGAGTTTTCGCTGCGCGAACTCGCCCGACGCGCCGGCGTCAGCCACAACGCCCCTTACAAGCACTTTGCCGACAAGCGCGAGCTATTGGCGGCCGTCTCGGCGGCGGGGTTCGAAATGCTGACCAAGCGAATGGCCCGTGAAATGGCGGGGCTCGGCAAACCTCGCGAGAAGTTGTTCGCGATGCTGCGCGCGTACATTGACCATGGCGTTGAAAATCCTGCGCTCTATAATAGCTTGATGTTCGGAGGCCACCTGAGCGGTCCGGATCATGGCCGCCCCGCCATCGAACTGGCCGAAGCCGAGAAGACCAAGGCCCTGCTCGCGGACGTGATCGTTGCGGGCGGTCTAGGACGCGCCATCCCCTACACGCCACGCAACGAACGGAAGATTGCCGGCGCCATTCTGGCGTGCTGGTCTTTGGTGCATGGACTCACTCTGCTGCTGGCGAATGGGCTCGTCGGGCCAAAAAAGAAGTCTGACGTGCTTGCCGAGACCGTGGTGCAAGGCATGCTCGACGGATTGGCTGCCGAATTGCCGGTCCTGCCGCCTGGCACCTGGGTCGGCCCTCAAGTGCCACAATCACCGAGACCGGCAGCCTCGAAGGCATGACCGACTACAGCGCGAGTTCACTGTTGGTGTGCCGATTGGCACAGCGCCGTGGCCTGTGAATAGGCACCGAACTGGGGCTCTGACTCACATTTGATGATGGCGTACGCCGTTCTCGGTTTGCGACAGGCGTAGTTCCTATTGAAATGATTCGCTGTTTTCAGAGGAGGCGCGCACCGCCCGGAAGGCAACCTGCAGCAGGGGCGACCAGCCTTGCGTTCGCTACTATCCCTTTGACTCGATTCGAAATTTTGAGACCTTAGCAGGACCGATCATCATCAAAAATGCGTCAGAGCCAATTGCACGCCGAAACACACCAACGACCGGCGCGATTTCGGGGCCGTTGACCGCAACGGCCGTTTACGCCGTCGCGCGAAGGTTGCGGGTTCCGGGGACGATCTTTCAGCGATGGTGAGCGCCTTGGCGCGGTGTTGTCGTCCAAGACCGAGCCAGATGGGCTGGATGCAGCCCCCGAGGGGTTGCTTTTGCAGGCAGCCTTTCTTCCAGGCCGAGCTGCATCAAGCTCGCGAAGCGCAACATCCGGCTGTTCGTATTCCATCCCCCCGCGACCTGCGGGAGGATGGTTGCGTGCCGCGACGTGGCAGAATTACAGGATGTAGGATCTCACGCTGTCATAGACCTTCCGCCATTCATCCGCGGTCAGCCGCACCCCGCCGACGAATTGGTTGGTGTAGAGGCTCGACGGATCCAACCGAGTCTTGAGGCCCTGATATTTGGCGATTTTCTCTTGAGTGGCCTCGACCAGCTCGCGCTCCATATAGCCCAGACCCTGCGTCTCCAAATACTTCGCCAGCGAGGTCGCCGTATTGGTCAGAATGCCGAATCTGATCATTTCGCGGTCGGTCACCTCGCCGGCATACTCTTTGACCATCTCGAGGTGAATGTCGGTCGCCTTCTCGGGCTCGAGGAACGTGAACTTAAGCCCCTCCATGGCTCCCTCGACGAAGGCCTGAACCTGAGCGGGATTGCTCTGCACGCGATCCCGCCGGGTGATGATCGAGGTGCTGTACATCCCCATCCCATAGTTCGCATAGAGCATGAGATTGTGAGGAATCTTCTGGGCGAGGAAGAACGGAACATCGGTGCTGTATGAGGCGCCGATGGCGTCCACCTTCTTATCGATGAGCGCGCGGAACCTGAGTTCCGGCCCCATATAGGCAATGTTGACCTTCGATGCGTCGATGCCGGTTGCGGCGGTAAATCCCGGCCACAGCGTGGCATCCGTGCTGCCGTGGGTCGAGGCAAGGGTCTTACCCTCGAGATCCTTCGGGTTGATGATATTGCTGTCCTTGAGCGACAGGATGCCGATCTGTGACGTGTGGCAGCCCATCGCGATGCAGGTGAGGGGCAGGCCGTCGCTGGCGGTCTTCACCATCACGTTGAAATCGGCCAATCCGAATTCGTAGTGACCGAGCGCGACCTGCTTGCAGGTGTCGCCGGAGCCGAAGCCCCGCTCGACATGAACGTCGATGCCACGGCGCGTCCAGTATCCGAGCTTTTCGGCCACGTAGGTATAGGCGAATCGACCGACCGGAATCCACGAAAGCGAGAGCTTCATCTTCGGCATTTTGTCCTGGGCCCGCCCGCGGGATCCAAACGCGCCCACCGCGGCCGCGGCGGCCGTGCCGATGACAACCTTACGACGTGAAACCAGCCCCATCGCGTCCTCCGTTACTTCGATATCTAATCAGTCTACCGTACAAGAGGCCGGCGTCAATGACCCTCGTGCGTGAGGTCCCGCTGGGCGGCGCGCGGCGGCTGATCCTGCAGCCGGTAGGGCCGGGCGATCGGCGGCGCATGGAAAATCCTGGACAACAGTTACTTAGACCTCTAACTTATTTCATCATTCAGGGAGGATGAAAATGGCGATCGCGGCTCGACTTCCGGTAAGCAAACTCGATTGCGACAAGTTTCGCTTGCGCAGCTTCGTCGACCGCCTCATCCAAATGGGCGAGGTTGAGATTCGTACCGAACCGACTCCGCTGGCCGATCTGGCGCGTCATCTCGACACCAATCCAATGGCGGTGCTGTTTCGCAAGGTCGGGCCGGAAGGAGCCGAGGTGGTCGGCAACGTCATGGCCAGCCGCCGTCGCGTCGCCGAGGCGTTCGGCGTATCCGAGCGCGATATCTTCCGCGAGATGTCGCGACGATTAGGACATCCTTTGCCGCCGGTCGAGATATCGTCGCGTGAGGCGCCGGTGCACCAAATCGTCTGGACCGGCGAGGATGCGGACCTGACCAAACTCCCCGTGCACGTGCAGCATGCGCGCGACGGCGGCCCTTACATCTCCGCCGGAATCGATTTTACCGTCGACCCGGAGTCCGGCCTGACCAATGTGGGTTATCGCCGGCTGATGCTGCGCGGCCGCAGCGAGGCGAGCTTCAATCTGTACGCGCCCACCGATCTCAAGGAGATCTACCGGAAATGCGTGGCGCGCGGCGGACGTCTGCCCGTCAGCTTCGTCATCGGCAGCCACCCGCTGGATGCCATGGCGGCGGTGCAGCAATTGGCCGGCGACGAACTGTCGCTGATGGGTGCGATGCGCGGGAAGCCCGTCCCGGTCGTTCGCTGCAAGACCAACGATATCCTGGTCCCGGCCGATGCCGAGATCGTGCTCGAGGGCTATGTCGACGAACATGGCTACAGCGCATCGGAGGGGCCGTACGGCGAGTTCATGGGCTACTACGGGGAGATGAAGGAAAACCCGGTCTTTCATATCACGGCGATCACCATGCGGCGCGACGCGCTGTTCCAGACGATCACCATCAGCGGCACGCAGCTCGGCTCCACCGATACCAGCCTGATGTGCGCGATCGAGACGGAAGCCACCGTGTGGAAGACGCTGCAGACGGCCGTCCGTGAGCCGGTCGCCGTGCACGCGACGGCGGCGAGCAATGGCATTCATCATGTGCGCGTCGCGGTGCGTCAGCGCGTCCCCGGCGAAGCCCGCAACGTGATCGCGGCGCTGTTCGGCTCCGTCGCCAACGTCAAGCACGTCTTCGTGGTGGACGAAGACATCGACGTATTCTCCGACCAGCAGATGGACTGGGCGCTTTCGACGCGCTTCCAGGCCGATCGCGACCTGGTGGTGCAATCCGATTTCCGCAGCATCCCGCTCGATCCTTCGCTGGAAGGCAGCCGAACCGGCGCCAAGGCCGGGTTCGATCTGACGGTTCCCTTCGGCAAGCTCGGGTCGTGGGCGTGGGAGACACCGAAGCCGCCTGCCGTCGATCCGGTGCGCCAATTCGACAGCGTGAGGCAGGCCCTCGAGTCGAAGGCGATGACGTTCGTCGAACTGATGAATGCAACGGGCACGACGGACGGCCGCGAAATCGTCGTCGCGCTGGAAGAGCTGCGCAACACGTGCGGGATCGTTCGCCGCGAGCATGGAGAGTATGCGCTCAAGGACCGCGGGTCTCCGTAGGCGAGGCGGCTCCCGGGTGCGAGCAAATACTGCTGGACATAATATCATTAGATATCTAAGTTGTTTTGGCGGCCGCGAGGCCGCCGAAACGCGCATCGAGAGCGGGGCCGCCGCAAGGGAATTCGGCGCGGCGCGTGTCCCCGATGCTGACGCAGTCCGGAGATTGGAATGCCTCGCATATCCTTGACGGTGAATGGCAAGTCGGCCTCAGCGGAGGTCGAGAATCGTACGCTCCTCGTCCAGCTGCTGCGGGAGAAGCTCGGGCTCACAGGGACGCATGTCGGCTGCGACACCAGCCAGTGCGGCACCTGCGTGGTCCACGTCGACGGCAAGGCGGTCAAGAGCTGCACGATGCTGGCGGTTCAGTGCGAAGGCGCAGAGGTGACGACGGTCGAGGGGCTGGCCGACGGCGACCGGCTCCATCCCATGCAAATGGCCTTTCACCAGCATCACGGGCTGCAATGCGGCTTCTGCACGCCGGGCATGTTGATGACTGCTCTCGACCTGGTGACGAAGCATCAGACGCCCAGCGAGGCCGAGATCCGCGAGCACCTCGAGGGAAATATCTGCCGCTGCACCGGCTATCACAACATCGTGAAAGCGATCGAAGCCGGTGCGGCCGCCATGCGCGCCGCGCGCGGTTGAGGCGCGCGCCGTCTCGGCACGTCGGCGGCGTAGGACGACTCTCCCTCGACCTGCGCAGAGGGGCCTCGACAGTTAAGTAAGTCTGGAGTCAACGATGTACGACTTTGCCTATCACCGTCCGGCCTCGCTCGCCGAGGCAGCGAAGCTGCTCGGGAGCATCGACGAGGCAAAGCTGATGTCCGGCGGCATGACGCTGATCCCGACCCTCAAACAGCGGCTGGCCAGGCCCGCGGCCCTGATCGATCTCGGCGCCATCAAGGAGCTCGCAGGCATCGAGATCACTGGCGATGCGGTGAGAATCGGCGCCCTGACGACGCACGCCGATGTGGCGATGTCGGCCGATGTCGGAAGGGCGATCCCGGCGCTCGCCCACCTCGCCGGCGAGATCGGGGATCCGGCCGTGCGCGCGCGCGGGACGATCGGCGGCTCGATCAGCAATAACGATCCGACCGCCGACTATCCCGCCGCAGCCCTCGCGCTCGGGGCAACCATCCACAGCAACGAGCGTTCGATTGCCGCCGACGACTTCTTCACCGGGATGTTCGAGACCGCGCTGCGTCCGACCGAGATCCTCACCGGCGTGAGCTTCCCGGTTCCGGACAAGGCCGCCTATGTGAAGTTTTCCAATCCCGCGTCGCGCTATGCCATCGTCGGGGTGTTCGTCGCCAAGACGAGGTCGGCCGTACGGGTGGCGGTGACCGGGGCCGGCACGTCCGTCTTCCGCCAGCGCGAGATGGAGGCGGCTCTCACCGAGCGATGGGATCCGGAGGCGATCGCCGGCATCAGCCAACCATCCGATCTGCTCAACACGGATCTCCATGCCTCGGCCGAGTATCGCGCGCATTTGGTCACGGCACTGACCAGGCGCGCGGTGGTCGCGGCGCGGTAGTCTCAGCCTGTCTGCGGCGTATCGACATCGGCAACGGGTCCGGCAGTCTCGGCAGGACCGACGGTCCAGGCCGCGGGCTTTTGCACCATTCCGAGTTCGCCGGGACACGCCTGTTCAAAATCCTCCGGATTGCAGGCGAGGCAGCAGCGCCAACGCGTTGTCGCGTTCGATCGCAAGCCGATCGGCGTCGCTGAACCCGCACTGCCCCAGGCCGTGCACGTGCTCTTCGCAGGTGCGGAAGGGAAAGTCGCTGCCGAACAGGATTTGCGACACCGCCACCAGCCTCGTCAGCGAGCACATCGCCCCTGGATTCGACGCCTGCGCCGTATCGTAATGGAATTTCTGCAACTCGTGCAGCACCCCGTGCGGCAGCATGGCTGCGTAGGCCGGCGTGCCGGCGAGCAAGACGAAGCGCTCGACCAGAAACGGCAGCGTGCCCCCGGCATGAGAAAAGATGAACCGGATGTCGCGATAGCGTGTCGCGGCGCCGCTGAAAATGAGACTGGCGACGGCGCGCGTCGTGTCGGTCGCCCACTCGATGGTCACTTCCGGGATGCCTGGCAGCAGGTTCTTGCAGCAGTCCGGCCTTACCGGATGGGTATAGACGACCGCCTTGCGGCGGTTGAGCTCCTCGAACAGCGGCGCGAAACGCGGGTCGCCCAAATGTCTATCGGCATAGCTCGTGTACATGCCGATGCCGTCGGCCTTTAGAACGTCCAACGCGTACGCGATCTCGCGCAGGCTGCCGTCGACGTCCGGCAACGGCAGGGAGGCGAACATGCCGAAACGGCCGGGATGGTCGGCCACCAGCCTGGCGGCATAGTCGTTACACAGGCGCGCGAGATGGCGTGCCTCGGCAACATCGCTCAACCACAACCCGGGCGTCGTCATGGAGAGGATCGAGGTGGCCACGCCGGCCCGATCCATCTCCTCGACCGAGTGTGCAGGGGTCCATGCGCTCAGATTGGGGAAGATGAACGCGCGTTTGCCGACCGCCGTGACATAATCGGGCGGACAAAAATGGTGGTGGACATCGACGCGGTGCGGCTGGGGGGAGGGCATTCGATCAGGTCGCCATGATGGGATGGATGCCGGGGGGACTGGAATGTCCGGTGCGCCGGAGCGGGAAGACGTGTCGGCTGCCGATTACAGCCGATCTTCACTGCGCCAGTAGACCAGGAAGGAATCCATGACAGCGACGATGCCGTAGAGCGTGAGGCCGACGATGCTGAGCACGATGATCGCCGCCAACATGAGGACGGCGTCGAGATTGCCGTTGGCAAACAGGATCAGGTATCCGAGCCCGCGCTGCGACGTCACGAACTCCGCGACGATGACACCGGTCACGGCCAGCGTGATCGAGACGCGCATCCCGTCGAATATATAGGGCAGCGCATGAGGAATCTGAATCTTGAAGAACGATTTCCATCGACTGCGGGTGAGCCAGCGCCCGAGCAGGACGACGTCATGGTCGACGCTGGTCAGGCCGGACGCGGTGTTGATCACCATCGGAAAGAAGGCGATGAGGAAGGCGATGAGAACGCGCGAGAGGTCACCCAGGCCGAACCACAACATGAGAAGCGGAGCGAGCGCGACCTTCGGTACGATCTGAGCCACGACGAGCATCGGCATCAATCCGCGGCGTCCGATCTCGGTGAGCGACGCGACGATCGCCAGGAGGATTCCCCCGACCACCGCGAGGGCAAAGCCCCACACCGTTTGCAGCAATGTCGGCCACATGTGCAGCACGAAAAGGTCGAAGCGGCGATAGATGTATGCGAAGATGGTCGACGGCGGCGGCAAAAGGATGATGGAGATGTCCCAGATTCTGACAAACGCCTCCCATGCGATCAGAGCGACAAGAAACAAGCCGATCGGCCACGCCACATTGCGCCATGCATCGGCCGTGCGGTGGCCGATCAGCGAGCGCCACATTAGGCTCAGGTAGATGTGTCTGTTGGTCGCGGGTTTCACGATTCGGCCTACCGGGTGATCAGGCGCCTGAGATGCGCGCAGAGTGCGACGAATTCCTTCGATTCCTGGATCTTTTCCGAACGCGGCCGGGGCAAGTCGATCTTGACGTCCTCGATGATGACCGACGGCCGAGGGCTCATGACCACGACGCGATCGGACAGAAGCACCGCCTCGTTGATGCTGTGCGTCACAAAGACGACGGTCTTTCGATCTCGCTCCCAGAGCTTCAGCAGCTCGACGTTCATCTCGTCGCGCGTCAGCGCGTCGAGCGCGCTGAACGGCTCGTCCATCAGCAGGATGGACGGGTTATGGATGAGGGCGCGACATATGCCGGCGCGCTGCCGCATGCCGCCGGACAACTCGCGCGGCAGCCGGTCTTGGAAGTCGGCGATGTTCGCCGTCTTCAGCAACTCGATCGCACGCGGGGTATATTCCCTGGTGTTCTCCCCGCGCATCTCGACCGGCAGAAGCACGTTGTCCAGCACGGTGCGCCACGGCAACAACACGGGAGTCTGGAAAACGATTCCATAATCGTGACGCGGGCCGTCAACGGGCGTGCCGGCGACATTGAGGCGTCCCGCGGTCGGGCGCACGAGCCCGGCAATCATCATCAGTACGGTGCTCTTGCCGCAGCCGGACGGCCCCAGGATCGAAACGAACTCGTTCGCCCCGACGCAGAGGTCGAATCCGCGTACGGCGGGCACGGCATGCCGGCCGCGCCCGTAACTCTTCGCTACCCCCTCGAGCTCGATCTGCGGTGGGGCAGCCGACGAGCCCCGACCGCCGCAGACGCTGTCAAACTCAGAGTGTGAAGGCTTTGACACTGTCATAAACTTTATGCCATTCGTCCGTCGTCAGCTTGACCCCGCCGGCAAACTGATTGGTGTAAAGAAGTGACGGATCCAGCGGCGTCTTCAGACCCATATACTTCACGATCTTTTCCTGCGTCGCCTCGATCATCTCGCGCTCCATATAGCCGAGGCCGTGCGTCTCGAGATATTTCGCAAGCGATACCGCCGTGTTGATCAGGATGCCGTATCTGATCATATCGCGGTCGGTCGGCGCACCGGAGTACTCCTTCAC
>JBARNF010001273.1:0-1775 GCA_049802835.1 Bradyrhizobium sp. | reverse complement strand
GGACCGGGCTGCGTGTCGACCGCCACCGGAGCGGCGGCGTCGGCGGGCCATCGCGCGGCCAGGAGGGACGCCGCGTTGCCGACCAGATGCGGAGCGCCGAGGCGCGCGACTGTGAGCATGTCGTCGATCGCAGCGACCCGTGGCGCGACCAGTTCGTCGCCGCTGCCGCTCACGACCTGATAGTAGACCTGATCATGCCGGGCATCGATCGCCGATATGACCGGGCTTGCGCCGTCCTCACTGACGACCGGAGCAGCATACGCGGAGAGCGTGGTGACGCCGACGACCGGCTTGTGCGCCGCCAGTGCAATCCCGCGCGCCGCGGAGAGGCCGACGCGCAGGCCGGTGAAACTACCAGGACCGGTCGTCACCGCGATCCGGTCGAGCTCGTGGAAGCCGGCGCCTGACTGCCGCATCACGCGCGCGATCAGCGGCATCAGCGCCTCGGCGTGGCCGCGCTGCATCCGAAGCGTTTCCTGCGCGCGCATCGCGGCCGAATCAGTGTCCAGAACGGCAGCCGCGCAATGGTCGAGGGCGGTATCGATGGCAAGTATCAACATCCGGTCAGATTCGCATGGAAGGTGGCGCCAATGGCTTTTGTGGTACTTTGATAAAGTCAGTTACCGCCTTCATTACATCCTCATCGCGAAAAACGCATCAAAGCGCAACCAGCGATATGCTAAACTACTGAATTAGCAGCCATTTAAGCAAATCTTTCCGGGCCTGTGGGAATTATCCGCTCCGTACTTTCAGGGGACAGGTGCGCCGTCCGCCGGCGGGGATCGCCGCCCCCGTCCCGAAAAGAGGATCCTCCATGTCATTTTGGCGAGGCCAATTCCGCATCGCGCGATGCAATGGCTCAGGTTGATGCGATCAATCGCTCGCAGGCCGTGATCGAGTTCGGCACCGACGGGACGATCATCACCGCGAACAGGAATTTCCTCGACACGATGGGCGACGCGCTGGCTGAAATCCAGGGCAAGCACCACTCCATGTTCGTGGCGCCTGACGTGCGTGACAGTGCCGAATATCGCGCCTTCTGGGCCGACCTGGATTCCGGCGAGCTACAACCCGGCGTTGGACGGCGGCGGCAAGCCGGTCAAGATCATCAAATTCGCATCCGACGTGACCGCACAGAAGATCGTCGAACTGATCGGCCAGATCAATCTGCTCGCGCTCAACGCGACCATCGAATCGGCCCGGGCGGGCGAGGCGGGTCGCGGCTTTGCGGTCGTCGCCGGCGAGGTGAAGAATCTGGCCAACCAGGCCCAACAGGCCACCGACCGGATCGGCAGCGAGATCGGCAATCTCAACGGTATCTCGTCCGATGTCGTCGGCGCGCTCGATACCATCAAGAACGCCATTCAGAACGTCAGCGAATATGTCTCATCGACGTCGCAGGCCGTCGGCGAACAGAGCACGGTCGCCAACGCGATGTCGTCGGGCATGCGCCAAGCAGCCGCCGAGGCGGCCTCAATCGGCAAGGCCGCGTGAGCGGCGACTGCGATGCCGGCGAACAGTGAGTAGCGGATGGATCTATCCGCTACTTCCCATTCGCCGCTCGCCTCGTTTTACATCGGCCGGACTTCGACCACCTCGGGCACGAAATGCTTCAAGAGGTTCTGGATGCCGTGCTGCAGGGTCGCGGTCGATGATGGGCAGCCGGAGCAGGCGCCCTTCATGTTGAGATAGACGATGCCTTCCTTGAAGCCGCGGAAGGTGATGTCGCCGCCGTCATTGGCCACCGCCGGCCGCACCCGCGCCTCGATCAACTC